>JAKABE010000251.1 GCA_021801945.1 Acidobacteriota bacterium | reverse complement strand
AGCGGTAACCAGCGCCGCGCACCGTCAACTGCATGGCGCCGGTATCGATGACCACTTCCTCAAAACTAATCACCGGAGACGAGGCGGGACGCTCAAAGCGCCGCAGCACCGCCTTGACGCGCGCCACCAACTCGCGCGTGGAAAAGGGCTTGGTAATGTAGTCGTCGGCGCCCTGCTCCAGACCCTGCACGCGGTCGTTTTCGCCGGCCCGCGCGGTCAAGAAGATGATGGGAACGGTGGAAAGACCGGTGTGATTACGCAAGCGCCTGCAAACGTCCAGCCCATCGCCGCCAGGCACCATGATGTCGAGCAGAAACACAGCAGGCGGGGTCCGTTCGGCTTCCGGGATGAGATTCGCGGGAGTATAAAACAGGCGCACCTCAAAGCCTGCCGCTTCAAGATGGTGCTGAACCAGCCGCGCGATGTCGGCCTCGTCTTCCAGAACGAATACGGTTTGGCTCAAGCTGTCGTCCCTCATCCCGCGGCTATTCATGGCCAAAGAGTGAAAACCCGCCGGGAGCTATGAACAGAGTAATGCAGCCCAGCTAAAGGAATGCAAAAGTTTGATGAATTCCGGCGTGGGGCCGAGCCATTGCAAAGCGCATCGTCCCGGCCTGGCGCGCGCCCGCAAGAGCGTAATTTTCTCTTGACGTTTGCATCGGGCTTCTGCCAGACTCCTTGATCGAGTTCGAGATCTGAATGCGCGGTGCGCCTGTCCATTCCCCCAGGGCTCCGTTGGACATAGAGCAGGGCGCCACACGCAAGCCGCTTCGCGCGGCCGAACGGTGCCTTGCGCGGCCGATGCGCGGGCGTATTTCCAACGGGAGGAAGGAACCATGAAGAAGTACTTCGCGGAGCTGGTTGGCACCTTCATTCTGGTGCTCTTCGGCGTGGGAACAGCGGTGGTTGCCGGCGACAAGGTGGGCATCTTAGGAATTGCCTTCGCCTTCGGCCTGGCACAGGCGGCGGCGATCTACGGGATCGGGCCCATCTCCGGCGGGCACGTAAATCCGGCGGTGAGCTTCGGCGTCTGGACCGCCGGCCGGATGACGGCAAAGGACATGATCGGCTACTGGGTGGGACAATTCCTGGGCTCCATCCTGGCGGCTTTCGTGCTATGGGTCATCGTCAGCGGCGTGCAGGGCGGCTACAGCATTGCCGCGAGCGGTTTGGGCCAGGACGGCTGGGGGCCCGGTTACCAGGGAGGATACGACCTGACTTCAGCGATCGTCTTTGAATTCGTGGCCACGCTGATCTTCGTCCTGGTGATTTTGGGGTCGACGCAAAAGAGCGCGCCGGGTGGTTTTGCGGGGTTGGCCATCGGCACCACGCTTCTGGTCATCCACATCTTCGGCATCCACATCACCGGCGTGGGCGTAAATCCGGCACGCAGCCTGGGATCAGCACTCTTCGTGGGCGGCAAGGCAATGGCCCAGCTCTGGCTCTTCTTGATCGTCCCAAGCCTGGGTGGAATTGTGGCAGGTTTGCTCTTCCGCACCAAGGCGCTGGAAGCAAGCTAGCCACAGAAGCCTGAAAAGCGCAGCCAGGCACGGAACGCAGGCGCTCCACAGAGCGCCCAGGCGCTATGCGCGTTCCCTGTTCTTTTCGTCTCCGCTACAGGCCACTGCTCAATCCGCGATGGCGATAAACCGCAGTCGCATGTAGTCGGCGGTCCAGCCGCCTGCGTCATCGCGCAAGACGGGAGCCAGCAGTTCGGCGGTCTCAGCAACGACGGTTTCCCGCAGCGATTCCGGAAGAGCATCGAGCACGCCGCGGCGGAAGGTCTTGATCCAGGCTGCGATGCCGCCGTCGCCGAGAGGCGTGGGGCGGGGAATGAGCGCAATGCGCTCGACGCGAAACTGATGACTGCGCAGGCGGCGCGCATAGAGATCGGCGCTGGGATAGTAGGTGTCGCTCTCCTCGTGTCCGGAAAGGCCATGGCGCTTGAGCGCCGCCGTCATCGCCACGCGAATGGCCGCGATGTTGCCATGGCCGCCCATCTCGGCCACAAAGCGGCCGCCAGGCTTGAGCACGCGATGAACCTGGGAGAGCAGGGCGTCGTGGTTGCGCACCCAGTGGAGGACGGCGTTGGAGAAAACGGCATCGAAGCTCGCCTTGGCGTAGGGCAGCGATTCGGCATTCGCCAGGCCGGCTCTTACGCCGCGTGCGCGCGCCGCCGCCACCATCTCCGGCGAGACATCGACGGCCGTGATCTCGGCGCCTGTTGCGGCCAGGCGCAACGTCAACTGCCCGTCGCCGCAGCCCAGATCGAGAATGCGCTCGCTGGGCCGGGCGTCCAGCCACTCCAGAACGCCTGCCGCCATCTGATGCACGAATGTGCCGTTGCGGCCATACGCTTCAGTATCCCAAGTCTGCAAAGTGACTCCTCGCGGTGCTCGCCCCAGTCTGTCAGCCGGTGGCTGACAACTTAACTTTGTACGGACCAGGGGCCTCAGCTCCCCGCTTTTGGGACTGGGGAGACCGGGAGGCCGAAGATACAAATACATCCTTCCATGAACCTGGACGCAAAGTTCCAACCCCGCTTCAAATCGACTGCACCGGCAGAAGCGTCAGGTCATCCACCAGTCCCACTTCCTTCTGCACAAACGGCTCGCCGTAGCGCACGCCGGCCAGCAAGCCATAATGTCTCGCCTCGGCGAAGGTGCGCTCACGAATCTCCTCTTCGGGGACAAACAGCCCGCCACCGATGGCCTGGTTTGCATATTGCGAGCAGTAGGCCATCAGCGCCTGGTGGCGCTGCTCGATAAACGGCGTGATGTCCACGACGAAACTGGGGCGCACGTCGGCGTAGAGGCTGGCGTAGACGATCTTGAAGGGACGATGCGGTTCCGCTCCGCCGGCTGCGCCGATTTTCTTCAAGCCGGAGAGGAAGCACGCCTCATAGCCAAGAGTAGCTGTGATGGCGTGGTCGGGGTGGCGCGCCTGCCAGTAGGGCAGAATAACCACGCGGGGCCGAAGCCGGCGCAGCACACCCGCAATGGCGAGACGGTTTTCCAGCGTGTTTTCGATTCCGCCGTCGGGCAGCGTAAGAGCCTGACGCCACGCCGCGCCCAGGATGCGCGCGGCCTCGGCGGCCTCGCGGGCGCGGTCTTCTGCGCTGCCGCGCGTCCCCGCCTCGCCTTGGGTCAGGTCCAGAATGGCTGTGCGGAGTCCGCGCGCCGCCATGCGCAGCAGCGTTCCTCCGCAGGTCTGTTCCACATCGTCGCGATGGGCCGCGATGGCCAGGACATCAGCCCGGAAATCCACAGATTCGGCCGGCATTGGGGTCAGTAGACGGTGTTGTCGGAGTCGCTCACCGCATCCATGTAGGCCACATCGTAGGCTGTGCCGGTCACGGTGACGAACTGATTGTCGATTGCGTGGCCGTTCACGGTGGAGTAAATGTACACCTGGCCGCCCTCGGCGGTGTAGATCTTGTTCAAGCCGGTGACGGCGGCGATGCCGGTGGCGTTGCCCAGATAGGGCATGATGGTGACTGCTTGGGTAGCGGTGTTGTACATGGTCAGGCAGCCAACCGGCTGATTGGCCGCAGCGCGCACCCCGGTGGTACACCCGGTCATGCCGATCCAGAGCGTATTGTTATCGCCTTCCACCATGCGGCTCAACGCCCCAGGAACCCCGTCGCTGATCGAGACGGGCGCTGAGGGGGTAAGGTTGGGCAAGTTCACGACCGTCAGATGTCCCCCGAAGAGCGTTTTTCCGCCGACGTCCTGCGGCTCCTGGCCCACGACATACATGGTGTTGGTATCAACCAGCGCATTGCTTGCCCCGCCGGGAATGGGGACATTGACGATGGGTTTGGTATTGGCATTGGCGCAAGGGCCGGTGTTACAGGGGAGCAAACCGGAATGCAGGCCAGGGAGAAAGTCCAAGGGCGCGGTCGGCAACAACGATATGGAGGCGGGCTTGGCAGGGTTTCCACCGCACTCCGGACCGCAGTTCAGCACGTAGGCAGTGCTTCCGTCGGCGGAGAAGACGGCCTTGACGGGCCGGTCGAAGACCACCGGAGCGCCGTAGTAGTTGCCCGTTGTATCGATCGAATCCGGGCTTTGCACCTGGAACAGGCACCAGGTTGGCCGATTCTGCGGTTCGCAGTCCATCGCAGCTCTGGGCCAGGAGGCGGATCCTCCGGAATACTGAACCGATTCCGCAGTGGTGAGTTGGCGGGCGTAATAGGCGTAGTTCGAGTTCTGCACGAAGGCCATGGCCACGGTCCCGCCCGGATTCACGCTCACTCGATAGACGTTGGGGAGCCCGAGCGAAACGAATGAGCCATTGTTCCGGTTGATCACTGTGAGCACTTGCGAGGCCTGGTTGGCGGAGAAGACAAACTGCTCGTTGCGGGTAATGAAGATGCTGGAAGAGAGCCCGTTCAAGCCGCTGACGGGGTTTGTGGTGCTCTCCGTGGCGTAGTCCACGAGGTAGTAACTGCCGTCTCCGTAACCGTAGACAGCGCCGGCCTGCTCCTCTGGCATGTTCTGGATGCTGATGGGCAACGAGCCTCCATACCCGGAGATGAAAAACGAGGACGGCTGGCCGTTGTAGGCGGAGCGCTCGTCGTAATAGGCGTCCATAATTTGCAGTTGGCCCTTACCAAGTGAGCTGGGATTCTGGATGGCGACCAGAACGCGGAATTGCTCTCGGCTAGGAGGGAGAGGACGACCCGCAATATAGTTCGTCGTGCCGCAGCCTGCGAGCGCCACCGCGAGCGCCAGTGCGGCCGCAGTGCTCATCCAAAGACCTGTTTTCTTCAAAATCCTTTACCTCGATCGAATGCGCGGTGCTCGCCGCAGCGGGTACAAAATAATGGCCATCCGGTTCGCGGGACTGGCCGCATATCGCCAAGGCCGCAACCGAATTTTCCCCAGCTTATGACTCCCGAAGTATAACAAAGTGCCCCCGCCCTCTGGCGCCTAGGCGCGGCGTGCCGTAGCATGACAGATGAATGACGCAGTTGTCGGAACTCTTTCTCGGCCGTCCCCTGCTTGCCGACGGCGCCATGGGCACCGTCCTCTACTCTCGCGGGGTGTTTATCGACCGCTGTTATGACGAGTTGAACCTCTCTGACCCAGCGCTGATCCTGTCGGTGCACGAGGAATATCTACAGGCCGGGGCGGAGATCGTCGAGACCAATACGTTTGGCGCCAATCGATTCCGGCTCACCCGCCATGGGCTGGGCGGCAAGGTGCGCGAGATCAATGCCGCCGGTGTGCGGCTGGCGCGCCAGGCCGTCGAACGCCTGCGCGAAAAGCAGGGTGGTGAAGCCTGGGTAGCGGGCTCCGTCGGCCCGCTGGGCGTGCGCCTGGAGCCGCTGGGCAAAATCGGCCTGGAAGAGGCGCACGGGGCTTTTGCCGAGCAGATCAGCATTCTCGCCGAGGGAGGTCCCGGCGCCGGCGTGGAT
>JAKABE010000006.1 GCA_021801945.1 Acidobacteriota bacterium | reverse complement strand
AAGACATCAAAGCGAGGCATCAAAGGCAAACGCCTCAAGGCCGGGTGGGACCATGACTATCTGCTCAAACTGCTGGGAATTTAGATGCGTCGGCCCTGACAGAACCCCGCCTCTTAACATTCGGATTGGCATAACCGTGTTAAAATCAATCCCCTAAGAGCCGGCTGATTCTAACCGGAGTGTCGGAACTGTTGCCATGATCCTCTATCTGATGCGCCATGCCGATGCGGGAACCGTACGCGGGAACTCACTCCTTGATGCCAAACGGGGCCTCGTCAAAGAAGGCAAAGAACAGTGCATGTTGATGGCTCGCGTCCTAAGCGCGCTCAAAGTTCAGGTGGACCTAGTCGTCTCCAGCCCTCTGAAACGCGCTCTTCAGACCGCGCAGTTCGTGGCGACTGAGCTGGGCTACGAAGCGAAGGTTGAGGTCAGCCCTGCACTGGAGCCGGAGGCGAGCTTCGCTGATTTCCAGGAGTTGATGGCCAAGTTTGCCGGCTGTGAAGGCGTGTTGGCGGTGGGCCACAACCCGAATGCCTTCCAGTTTCTGGGCCGGCTGATCACCGGCAACGGCGCTGCGGCCATTCGTATGAGAAAGGCATCAATTGCGCGCATCGACATGGCGCGCCATCCGCCCCGTTTGCAGTGGCTCATCGATCCGCGCTCGGCGCGCGCCATCTATGCCAGCGTGCAGAAGAGATCCCGCCCGAAGACCTCTCGGAAGTAATCCGTCTCCTTGCGCAGCGACCACAACTCCAGCTCCGCTCCTGTCCGCCCCGGTTCCAATTCCAGATAGACCCGCTTGGGATACACCTTGACGCTGAAGCACAGCACGTCGGAGGCGCGGTCCTGGTTGAGCGCCACGGCCAATCGTAGCAGCACGATGGCGCTATGCACGTTCCTATGTTCCTCTGCGGGGATATTGCGCAGCGCGCGGTCGCCAGGCTGAGGACGGCTCTTGCCCAGGTAGCGGGCGATGGCCGAGATTACGGTTCGCTGCACCTGGGTATATCCGTAGATCTCCGAACTCGAGATGATGTACTGTGCGTGCCGGTGATGACCCTGATGGTTGATGAACTTGCCGGTGTCGCGCAGGACGGCGGCCGCGGCCAGCCAGCTCTGGTACTCCGCGGGCAGTTGGTGGAGAGCCTTCAAATCGTTGAAGAGCTGTAGCGTATGGGCGCGCACCGGTTCGGCCTGGCGTAGATCGACACCGTAGCGCCGCGCTGTGCCCAGCACGCTTTCCCACCGCTCGTGTTCGAACTCGCGGTGCACCGTGGCGCGGGCATCTTGAGCGGCCAGCATCTGTTCCAGGATCCCGTCGCGCAATCCGAGAGCCGAATAGCGAAAGCCGGCTAGCCCAAAGTTCTCCAGTAGCTCGGCATACACTGCGGCTCCGGCGACGATAATTTCCGCCCGCCGCGGCCCGATTCCCGGCACCGCCTCTCGCTCGGGCAGCGTCATGCCGGCAAGCCGCGCGGCCAGTTTGCGCACCAGTGCAGCGGGCACAATCCCGTCCAGAGCCGCCGGCCGCATTACTTGCTTTGCTGCCTGCTTGGAAGCTGTCTTTCCGGCGATTTTCAAGCCCATCTTGCCTGACTTGGCGGTTGCTGCACAGGCCTCGGCCAGCGCCGCAGCCGTGCCAGAGGTGGCAATGACCAACGGAACCCTCCCGGGCTGAATCTTCCGGTGCGCCTTCCGCAGCTCCCTGGCGATTAATTGCCGCATCCGCGCCAAGCCTTCGGATGGTGCGGGATCGGTGCTCAGAAACTGCTCTGTAAGCCGCACTGCTCCCAAGGGCATGCTCATTGTCTCCTGGATGTGCTTGCGCTCTGAGAGGGTGATCTCGCAGCTTCCACCGCCCAGATCGAGCAGAAGCACACGCCCGCCCGCTCCCGGTTCGGCGCCCGTGACGCCCAGGTGGATCAGCCGTCCCTCTTCCAGGCCGGAGATGATCTCCAGGTTCCAGCCCGTCTCTGCCTTCACCCACGCCTGGAAGGCCGCCGCGTTGCGCGCGTCGCGCATGGCTGAAGTAGCCACCACACGGATCTGATCTACGCCATGCGCTTGCACCGTGCGCTGGAACCGCTTGAGCGCCCGCAGCGTGGCCGCCATCGCCTCCGGAGAAATCAACCCCGAGTCGAAGACACTGGCGCCCAGCCGCGTGACTTCGCGGTCCTCAGCCAGCGTCCGCAACTGGTGTGCCACGACCTTGGCGATCTTCAGTCTGCAGGAGTTGGAACCAACATCAACGGCGGCGAATGTAGGCATTGCAGGTTAATGCGCTCTCTGAAGGATAATTGATCTCCCGAGCCAAGATACACGACAAGGGCTGGAGGATGCAGCGCGAAGCTCCGAGCCGCACCGCTCCGAAATTCTGCATGCTGATCTCGGTCCTTCCGGCTTTCTCGGATCCGAGTGATAGGGAAATCGCCTTTCCAACTAAGATTGAAATCCGGCTGTTATCCTTGAATCGAGCGCGGAAATCAAGATCGAAATGACCAACATATCGTATCGAGTCGAGCGGCCGGGTTGGGCGCCTTCGGTGCGCACCGTCTGGCTGTTGTTCGCGGGAATCTTTCTCGCCGTTTATTTTGCCTCTTTGTTTACGCCACCGCTGCTCGACGATGTGGACGCGGCCCACGCTGAGTGTGCCCAAACCATGGTCGAGAGCGGCGACTGGATCACGCCCATGCTCGACGGCGTCCGCTATCTGGAAAAACCGCCTCTGCCCTACTGGCTGGCGGCAGGCGCCTATTTCATCTTTGGCGAAAATGCCTTCGCTACCCATCTGCCCAACGCCTTGGCCATGCTGGGCCTAACCTGGCTGGCTTGGCTGTGGACACGCCGCGCATGGGGTGACCGCGCCGGATTCTATGCCGGCATGTTTGTGCTCACCGCCTTCGGGATGTTTTTGTTTACCCGTTTCGTCATTCCCGAGGCGATTCTTAGCTTTTTTCTGCTTTTAGCTCTCTACTGTCTGATTACCGGCCTTGAAAACAACCGCCACGGACTCTTTTACGTCATGTGGGCCGCGCTGGCGATGGGTACGCTGGCCAAGGGGCTGATCGCGATCGTCTTCTTCATCGGTGCGCTGATTCCGTTCCTGCTGCTCACCGGACAGTGGCGGAGGTGGCGTGCCTTGAAGCCGGTGACCGGAATGCTGCTTTATCTGGCCATCGCGGCGCCCTGGCACATCCTGTGTGGCTTGGCCAATCCCGGCGAGGGACATCCTGTGGGCAACCACCCCACGATGGGCAATGTCCACGGGTTCTGGTACTTCTACTTTATTAACGAGCATGTGGACCGCTTCCTCGGCACGCGCTATCCGTACGACTACAACAAGCTCCCCGGAGTTCTTTACTGGTCGTTACACTTGGTATGGCTCTACCCTTGGAGCTTGTTTCTGCCAGCAGCTCTGGTTGTCGCCTGGAAGACGCGGCGGAGTTGGCTGGCGCATCTGCACCGCGACGCCGGCCAGACCGTGGATTTCTATCTCGACTACGCCGCGCGCGAGGACGTAGCCAGCTACGTCACCCGCCTCAAGTTCCGCGTGCGCACGGCGTGGCTCCTGTTCCTGTTCTCCGCCTTCCTGATCTTGTTCTTCTCGTTCTCAACCAACCAGGAGTACTACACCTTTGAAGCATGGCCGCCTATGCTGATGCTCATCGCCGGCGTGATGGCCAGCGTTGAGGAGAAGTACATCTGGCCGGACGCGGAGGGCGGCAAACCGGTGGTTTCCTCGGGCTGGCTCACCCTCGCGCAAAGCGGTTTTGCCGTGCTTAGCGTGCTCGCCGCCGCGGCGCTTGGCTGGGCGCTTTGGATATCGAGGAATGTGAAGCACGGAGGGCAAATTGGCGCGCTGCTGGCGCACCGCGGCGTCGGCGACTACACGCTGTCCATGTCGCACCTGTTTGATCTCACCGGGCGCTCATTCGCCGATCTGCGCGTTCCCTCGATTTTGGCCGCAATCGCGCTCTTTTTCGGTTCCATTGTGGGCTGGTGGCTGCGCCGCCGCCGCCATCACTTCGGCGCCACGCTCAGCATTGGGCTGAGTTTGATGGTCTTTCTCATCGCCGCGCATCTTGCCTTCGCTCGCCTGTCGCCCATGCTCAGCTCCGAGCCCATGGCCAAGACCATCATGGCCGATGGCTCGCCGTCCGACACCTTCATCATCTACGGCAATCAAGCCGACGCCTCATCGGTTATCTTTTACACCTATAAGTTCTTCCACGCTAAGCCGGCGTTGATTGTGATGAAACGCTGCGGCCAGCACAGCGAGGGTTCCACCATGCTGTGGGGGTCCTGCTACACGGACGCGCCCAACATCTTCCTCAGCGACGCACAGCTTGCCAAGATCTGGGGCACGGGCAACCGCAAATGGCTCTTCGCGCAAGCTAAGAACCGCGCCAAGGTTGAGCAACTGCTAAAGGGCCGCCTCTACTTTGTCCAGAGTCTTTACGACAAAACTCTCTGGACCGACCGGCCGCTCAAGTAACCGGACCGCAGGCTTTCAGCTCTCAGCCATCGGCTTTCAGTTGGGGCATGAGCTTGGCGCGTAGTTGGTCTGCCTTCGACGGGCTGCGGAGATAGATCCAAACGTAAAAGACCGCAAAGCCGAGCAGGATCGTGGGTGCAGGAATCATTCCCATCGCCACCGAGGCACCCGAGTAGTGCGTGATCTGAAACAGGCTGATCCAGAAGAGATCACCAGTGAGCACAATGGCCGCGATGGTGAGCGCCAGCGCCCAGCGGCCCAGCGCAGCGCGCTCTGACCAAAGCATGGCACAAGCCGGGATGGCGAGCACAAGAAGACGAGCGTCATAGGTGCGGTGATACAAGGGCAACATGGTGAGAGCCGAGATGCCCGCCAGCGCCAGCCAGGCAAGCCGCGGCGAACAGCCCCCCCGCAATGTTTTGACACACCATAAAACGAGAAGCGCTCCGCAGAGGATGTATGAAACAAGATTGTAGAGGCGAGCGCTGCGCCAGATTAGACCCAGGGCCGCCTGCAAGTTGATCATCTGGCCGACGCCTCGGGCGCCCTGCGTTGTTGGGCCGGGGTTGCTGAGGCCGCCGCTTGCCAACTCCTGGTCCACATTCGACTGAAGTTCGGGCAGCCAATGAGGCGCCGCGTGCGAGATCCACAAGATTGTCAGCAGAATGATGGCGGCGGTGGGGACGAGAGTTTGGAGAGCCCGCTTGCGCTGAGTCCCGCCGGCGAGCAGGAAATAGAGCCAAATCGGACCGGCGTCGTGCGGCTTCATGAGCAGTGCAATGGCCAGGCAGAGAATGCCGATCAGACCATATTGGTCATCGAGAAAGCAGCAGACGGCGATAGCCGAGAGGCTGACGACGAGTCCGGCCACATTGCCGGTGGAAAGAAGCAATCCGCTGTTAACCAGGAGAAGAAAGAGGAGGCCGCCGGAGATGCGCGGAGAAAACTCAGCGCCCACGCTCCAGATGCGAACACAGGCGAGAATGAAACAGGCGGTGATTAGAAGCATCCAAACCGGAACTGCGAGCTTCCACGGCAGTGCCGCGAGGGGCGCGACGAGGAACAAGGTCGTGGGCAGGTTGTCGCTGAGGAAAAGGATCTTGCGAAGCTTACGGGAGACTATGCCGGAATCAGAGGGCAGGCTGCCCGTATCCGCGCGATAGACGGCCATCATTTCATCTATCCGGTAAGGATCGTGCTGTTTGGCCACACAGCGTGAGCCCCAATAGATTTCTCCAAAGTCGCTCATCCTGAGGGGATTCGTGAGTTCCATCAGGACGCCGACGGAGACGAAGAAAATACTGCCGAGCACCAGGAGGTGCAGACCATCGAGCCGGGCTTTCGTCATCGTAAGCGTCTCCGAGATGTGCGATAGGCACCTTGCGCATTATGCCGTGACCGGCGCGCCTGGACAACGCCTCACGCCCATGAATCTCTCAGAGGAATCTTTGCTGATACGGATACGGCGGCTACGTCGAAGATTTCATTGCGCGGCGCGCATTCTTCCGCCGGGCAGCAGCTCGAAGACGCGCCCTCGCCACAGAATCCGTCGGCCCGCATAGCTGGCCAGCCAGAAACCGAAGCCCATCAGGTCGCGCACCGGATAGAGCACGAGCAAGTCCAGCCAGCTTTTATCGCGCACCACCAGCCGGCCCACCGCAACCGCGAGCGCCAGGCGCGTCAGCACGCTCCAGGCAAACAGCGCCAGCCCCCAACCCGGATGCCCGATCCATGCCGCCGCGACACACGCCAGCATCCCGAATGGCAGGCTGAAAGTGAGCGCCGTCCCGAAGTGCCCTTTGGGTCGCGAAAAACGCGTCGATTTCATCCACCGCACTTGGTGCTTGATGGAGCCCACGAAGCTTGCGTGCAACACCATGTGATCGATGGCGTGGTGGCTGAGCACCACCGTCTGGCCCAGCTTGAAGGTCTCGTTGCCGAGCACGAAATCGTCAGCGCAGTAGTCGGCTGTCACCTTGAAGCCGCCCATGCGCCGGATCGTCTCGCGGCGGAAGGCCATGGTGGGGCCAAGCACAAACTGCATTCCTTCCACAAGCCGCGCCGTCAGCACTCCGGCGGTCATCTCCACGCTCATGCCCACGGCTTCCAGCCGCGCCCACAATCCGCCCTCCGCTGCCACGCCGCGATAGGGGCAGCACATGGCGCCCACGCTATGGTCGGCAAAGGGCAGCGCCACAGCGCGCAGGTAGTCGCGTGTTACGCGCACGTCGCTGTCGCTGATAACCAGGATTTCGTGCGCCGCTTCGGTCTCCATGAGCTCCATCGAAGCGGTCTTTGCGTTGCTGTAATCCGGTTTGCCGCCAGTGGAAAGAAACTTAACCGGAATCTCCGGATGGCGCGCCGCGACCCGCCGCGCGATCTCCAGTCCGGCGTCCTTCGGCTCTTGCGTGCAGAAGAGAATCTCGTAGGTGGGGTAATCCTGCTGGAAAAAGCTCTCCAGCCACGCTTCAAGTCCCGGCTCGGCCCCTGCGAGCGGCTTGAGGACGCTCAGAGGCGGCGTGAAGTCTAAATTCGCTGTCCGTCCAACCATGACCTGCCGCTCGCGCAGATAGCCGGGCACGGCTGCCAGCGCCATGGCGGCAAAGACCGTTGAGGTGAGGAGGCCGAAGACGGCCAATCCGAGCAGGGCGTAGGACATGCAAGTAACAGCATACTGTGTCATCAAGCGTGGCGCGTGATGGCTTCGACGAACAGCGTTCCTCCAATCAGAATCAGCCCGCAGTAAACGTACCTAAGGAACGAGGTGCTGGAGAAGCGATGGTTGATGGTTCGTCCGAGAAGCACCGCCGGCAGCAGTACCGGCACTGAGAGCAGATAATCGTACGTAACGTTTCGCGTCCACAACCCTGTGCTCCAGAAGCCGATCATCCCCATCATACTTGCGGGCAGAAAATAGGCTTGCAGCGTGGCGCGGAAATGCTGCGGCGACCATCTTCGGAGCGAGCCATAGACAACCAGTGCCGGTCCATTCATGCCGTATGCTCCGCCCAGGATCCCGGCGGCGAATCCAACCAGCAGCAGAAGGGAGCGGTGCTCATGCTCAATTCGGAACCGCTCCGGGGCCATCAGCGAGAACACCGCAAACAGCACGATCAGCACGCCCAGCCCGGCCCTTGCCAGTTCCCGATGCGGATTGGTCAGTACCAGCAGTCCAACCGGAATCCCAAAAACCGTGGCGGCGACGAGCCCTGCGGCGCTGCGCAGATGGATGTGACGCCAGTCCTGAATCACGATCACCGCGGCGACGGTGATCGACAGCAATACCGCCAGTGGCGTCGCCACCTGCAGGGGGATGAAAAGCGCCAGGAGGGGCACGGCGATCAGCGCCTCGCCAAAGCCGAACGCCGACCGCACCACCGTGGCCAGGAAGATAATCGCAAGGACAAGAAACAAGGAAGCGTGAATTGGATACTCCAGGAAGTGAGGTGGAGGACCGTTCCTCTCACGGCGTCGAGGGAGCGAGCCGGCGCGTTACAGCTTCTTCGGGGTTACCACCGGCTTGCGGATGGGCACAATGGCAGCTCCCGAACCCGGAGCGGCCTGCTGGAAGCGCGTCAGCATCTCCGAGCGCACATACTCCACAAAGCTTTGCATCTGCCGGTTCATCTCCTCCATGCGCTCGCGCATCTGCAGGATGATGGCGATACCCGCGATGTTTACGCCCAGGTCGCGGGCCAGGTTGAGGATGAACTCCAGCCGTTCCAGATCCTCGTCCGTGTAGAGCCGCGTGTTGCCTTCGGTGCGCGACGGCTTGAGCAGCCCCTCACGCTCATAGAGACGGAGGGTCTGGGGATGAATCTCGTACATCTCGGCCACCGCCGAGATCATGTACGCGCCTTTGGATTTACGTTTTGCGGCCATAGCGACTCGCGTAATGCTCTGTGTGCAATCTTACCGAAAACTCGACGGGTGCGGGGAGGTGGTAAAGATTGTGGGAGCCATCTCCTGCGCGGTGACGCTTCCTTGGGCGACGCGCCGGGGAAGAATGGGCCAAAGCGGGCCGCCATATATTCGATAGGGCACGGTCACCTTGTTGGCATACCCGCTGCGGATCTCAATCTGAAACATGATGGCGTCTGAGTAGCCCTCTTGCGAAGGCTGAGCCAGGGAGATGCTCGCCGCCACTGCTGCTGCCTTTATTTCGCCTCGATGGGCTAGCTGACTCACATGCGCATGCAGGAACTTCCACAGGCTTGCCGGATCGGCAGGAAGGCGCGGGTTCTCCAGCGTCTCACGGGAGACGCTGCCGTCCACCTGCATCGAAAAGGCAAACGGCCCGATTTCGCCGTAGTTCCGAAGTACCCGCCGCGCATAGCGCATCGCGGTATCCAAAAGCTGATTGGCCGCGTCCCGATTCTGCTCCTCTACACTCTTCATGCGGCTCTGCCTCACGGTCTCGTTGAGAATCGGGCTTCCTTGATCTTTCCTGTCCGGTTCTCTTGTACCCTTGTTCTCTCGGTCCCTTGTTCCCTGCCATTCACAGCTTGTCAAACAGCACCTTGCGCGGATCGGCGGGGTTCAGTTTGCCCAACTCGCGCATAATCTCGCGGCTGCGTTCGTCCTGCAGGTGTGGCACCACCACGTCCACCGTCACGATCTGGTCGCCGCGCTGGCCGGCATGCTGCGCGCTCTCCACGCCCCGCTCTCTCATGCGCAGCTTCTGTCCGCTCTGCGTGCCGGGCGGAATCTTCAACTGCGCGCGGCCGTCAATTGTGGGCACATCCACCTTGGCGCCGAGCGCCGCCTCGGCCACTGTCACCGGCACGCTGAGGTGAATATCGTCGCCCACACGGTGGAAGACCGGGTGCGTGCCGGTGCGCACGATCAAAAACAGGTCTCCGGCCGGGCCGCCATTGACGCCGGCATTGCCCTTGCCTTGCAAGCGGATGCGCTGGCCGTCGCGTGTGCCCGGTTTGATGCGGAAGTCGACCGTCTCCGTCCGGGAGATTGTGCCCTCGCCGTGGCAGGTCGGGCAGGTGTGCGAGGTGCGTCCCGTGCCGTTACAGCGCGGGCAGGTGATGTTGAACTTCATCCGTCCGCCCATCTGCGTTACCTGGCCGGTTCCGTTGCACTCCGGGCAGGGCAGCGACGCGCCGGTGTGCGCCTGGCCGTGGCAGGTGGGGCAGGTCTCTTGGCGGTTGACCTGGAGGCGCGCCTGACCACCGCGGATAGCCGTCCAAAAGTCCACCGTGGCCTGGTATTCAAGATCGGCGCCCGGCTGCGGACCGCGCGCATGCTGTGGCTGCTGCGCCCCGGTAAAGATGCCGGAAAAGATGTCCTTAAAGCTGCCCCATGCCGATGAGCCCTGTCCTGCTCCCGTCTGCTGGCCGGGAAAGCCGCCCGAAAAACCGGAAAAATCGAAGCCGCCGAAGTCCACCGGCCCGCGCCTGCCCGCCTGCTGCTGACGCGCGTAGGCCTCGGCCGTGGCCGGGTCGATCTGATCGGAGTAGAAGCCTACCTGGTCGTAGACCTTGCGCTTCTTCTCGTCGCTGAGTACATCGTTGGCCTCGGAGATCTCCTTGAACTTTTCCTCGGCCCGCTTGTCCCCTGGGTTCACGTCCGGGTGGTATTTGCGCGCAGCTTTGCGGAAGGCCTTGCGAATCTCCTCCGCCGTGGCCGTCTTCTTTATGCCGAGGATCGCGTAATAATCCTTTGGGGTCGTGGTGGGCATGTTGAACTTGTTTTTCCCCTCATTCCTGGGGCGGATTCGCCGCCGTTTTCATCGCCGTCGTTCCAAACAGCAGTTCCCAGCGAGCTAGTCAAGCCACTGGCCGCGCCTTCCGTTTCCCGGCTTCGTTTCCCGTCTCGGTGCGGGGCGCAGGGAAGACTTCCACTTCAATCCGCGCAATCGACTGGCGGCTAGCCACGGCCAGGTCGTACGACATTTGCATCTTCATCCAGAAATCCGGCGTGGTGCCGAAGTAGCGCGCCAGCCGCAAGGCCGTATCGGCCGTAATCCCCCGCCGCTCCCGCACAATCTCCGAGATGCGCGTAACCGGCACACGCAAGGCAAGGGCCAAAGCGTTGGCCGAAAGTCCCATCGGAACAAGAAAATCCTCACGCAAAAACTCGCCGGGATGAATCGGAACGCCCCGTTCCTCTGCTTTACGCACCACGCTCATCGCCGTTCCCCTTAGTGATTGTCAACAATCTGCACATCCCGGGCATCCTTGCCGTCCCAACCAAAGCAAAGACCATATCTGATCGCCTTTGTGGATGCTGCATCGGTTCTCGCGGCAGCTTCCGCGCCCTTCCAGCCCGTCCCGGCCAGGTGATCAGATCGAGCCCCGACGCCGGCGAAGGACTGGGTCACGCTTAACGTTTATCGTAACGCGGAAAGCGATAAGAGTCCAGCCCTACAGACAGACAGTGGCGATTCAATTCGAAGAAATTCACTTGCGAGGACTCAACAGGATGTATTTTGCTCGATTTGCGGGCGGGCTAGACAGGCGGCGGAAAAATGCAGGAGGGCGTGGACCGGACGAGAAAAAGCCCGCTGGGGCTGATGCCCAATACTTGCTCTCTCGCACGAGCGGTCCGGCTGAAGTCGCGACCTTTTAAAGCACGTTGCACAGCGCGGGTTTTTCCGCAGCCTGTTCGATTGCTACACGGCCTTCGAGTGCATCTTCGCCGGTAAGCCCGGCGAGCTGCACGCACACCAGGCGATTGGCGGGCATCCGCTCCTCGATCTCCACTGGCAGGAAGTTTTCCGTCAGCGCGGCGGTGCGGCCGCGGGCGGCAAGCGCCTCAGGCGTGTGTAGGGTGATGGCTGCCAGCTCCCGGCCGGCAAAATTCATGCGGTGCGTGCGGGATTTTTCCGCGGCCAGGGCGCGGAGCGCGGCCATCCGCTCTTCCACCGCTTTCGGCGCAACCGGTGACTGGGCGAGTGCCCACCCCGGCGTGCCGGGCCGGGGTGAAAAGGGAAACAGGTGCAGGTAACCGAAGGGCAGCGCCCGCACGAATTCCATGGTTTCGTCGAACTCGCGGTCCGTTTCGCCGGGGAAGCCCACCATCACGTCTGCGCCCAAGGTCAGGTCCGGGCCTGCGGCTTCAAAGAGCTCGCGCACCTTTTCCTCGTAGTGCCATGGCCGGTAGCGGCGGTGCATCCGGCGCAACACCGCGTCGGAGCCCGACTGCAGTGGCAGATGCGCATGGCGCGCCAGCCGCCCGCCGCAGCGATAGGCGCTCGTCCGTCGGCCCGCCGTGCCATTCTCGCCGAACTCCCGCAGCAGCGCGATCATTGCCTCGTCCCAATCCATCGGCTCAATGGAGCTGAGGCGCAGACGAGGCAGCGCCGTGCGCTCGATGATCTCGCGGACCAGCTCCGCCAGCGTCGGCTGCGGCGCGCCGTTGACGGCGGGCAGATCGCGGCCCCAGCGGCCAAGGTTGATCCCAGAGAGCACCAGCTCATTACCGCCGGCTGTCACAAACTCCTCGATCTGCCTCAGCAGCGCCGCGCGCGGCAGGCTCTGGGATGGGCCCCGGGTGAAAGGAATCACGCAGAACGTGCAGCGGTTGCCGCATCCTTCCTGAATCTTCAGGTTGGGCCGGGTCTGTGTTCCGGGCAGCAAATGCACGTCCTCGATGAAGGAGTGCGCAAACTCCCCGTCCACCCACACGGGGGCCCCCAGCGACGGGTCTTTGTCGTTGGGGTGGCACACCGGAACGGAGGCCGGAGCGCTCCTGGCCAGCAGGGAAGCGACGGGCACAATCTCCGGCGTCGCGGCAGCGTCAACAGACCGGCCTGAGGCCATCTGCAGCACAATCTCCGGCGTCAGGGCCTTGTGGCTGTTGCCGACCACGGCAGCCACTCCTTCCATCGCGGCCAGCTCCTGGGGCGCGCGCTGCGCATAGCAGCCGGTGACCACGATGCGTGCCGCCGGGTTCAGCCGGTGCGAGCGGCGGACGAATGCGCGTGCTGCCCGGTCGGCCTCCGCCGTCACGCTGCATGTGTTGACGATGACCACATCAGCTTCGGAGGCCGGCTGCTCAGAAAGCCCCGCTGCGCGCAAACGCCCGGTTACAGCCTCGCCGTCGGCGCGCGCCGCCCTGCAGCCGAAATGCTCGATGTGAAATCCCGGCATGGATTTAGTGTAGGGCTTCTTTGCCTGCGGCGACAGCGGGGTGGAAAGGCCGGCGCCACGTGCTTCCATGGGCCGTTAGAATAGAGGCATGACCCACGAAGGCATCCGCGTTGCCTCGAAAGAGGAGATTGCCCGAGAGAACGAAGAAGACCGCCCGTTGCCGCGCCTGGCCATGACACCGGCAAAGGTACGCGTACTGCTGACCGAGGGCAAAGGGCTGGAGATCGATTGGGCCGACGGCCACAAGAGCGCATGGAGCTTTGCGTGGCTGCGCAATGCCTGCCCCTGCGCCACCTGCGTGGAGCAGCGCGAAGCGGAAGGCCGCAGGCCGGGCCAGCCGAAATCCAAGTCCGCTGAGCTGCTGCCTCTCTACGCGCCGCCGCCCAAGCCGGCCAGCGTCCATCCCGTGGGCCGCTACGCGCTGCAGTTCAACTGGCTCGACGGCCACACCAGCGGCATCTACTCCTGGGAGTATCTGCGCCGCATGTGCCAGTGCAGTGAGTGCACCTTCGCTAGCGCGGAGGCCACGGGCGCGCCGAATTAACCAGAGCAGTCTGAGCTGGATGAGCGCCCATCAGAATCCGTGCGCGTGCAGATAGAACACCACGCACGAAGCCGCCAGGCAGTAGATCCCGAACCAGTGCCAACGGCCCGACTCAAGCCAACTGCTCAGCCACTTCAGCGCGATCAATCCGGCGATGAACGAGAACACCATGCCTAGCAGGCTGGCGTTGATTGAGGCATGGAGATTGATCGCCGCGCTGGTTCCGGCCGCGGCGTGCGCGGCTTTGATGAGGCGTACAAGTTCCATCACGTCCACCACCGGCGTGAGGATGATGACCAGCGCAAAGCTGAAGCGCTCGGATGTATCCTTGGCCGCGCCCAGCAGCATTCCCGCCGAAATGGTCGAGCCGGAGCGCGAGAAACCGCGGAAAGGCAGCGCCAGCCCCTGCACAACGCCCATCCATCCGGCCTGGCGCATGTTCAGCGGGCTGCCGTCGGCGGGCTTGATGCCGGCGCGCTCCTGTCGCCGCTCGATCAAGCCGGCGATGAGGATCATCACGCCCACCGCCAGCAGGGCGGGAGCGACGATTTGAAGCTGGCCGAAGAGCATCTCGATCTGCGCCTTGGGCGTGCCGTGGAAGTAGGTCTTTTCAATGATGACCTTGAGCGTCTCGCCCACAATGCCGGTCAAAAACGTGGCCCAGACGGCCTGCTTGAAGAAGCGCTTGAAGGTGGCCACGTCCGAAAAATAGCTGCGCATCCAGGCCTTCCAGAAGTAGGCGATGACCGCGAACATGGTGCCGGTGTGCAGCATGACCAGCAGAAGGGTCATCTGCGGGGCCGAAGGGTCGAGCCCCATCAGCTTTTCAGCCACCACCACATGGGCGGAGCTTGAGACCGGCAAGAGCTCGGCCAGTCCTTGCACGATGGCGAGGATGATGATCTTGAAAATCGTCATGGTACCAATCTAACGTCTCACCTGTTGAAAACTCTTGGGTTGCGCAGCGTGGTGGCGGCGTGGATGCAGCATCCGTACCATGATCGCCATCATCGAAGGATAGAACCTGATCGAGGAGAAGGCGTCGTTTGAAACGGCGAAGGAGGCCAACGATGAGGATTGCTTTTCTGGGACTGGGCAAGATGGGCACGCCGATGGCGCGGCGGCTGGTGGCTGCGGGGCACGACGTAACGGTGTGGAACCGCACCCGCGCGAGGGCTGATGTCCTGGCAGCGGAGGGCGCGCGCGTAGCCGCTACGCCGGACGACGCGGCGCGGGCAGCCGAAGTGGTCATGACGATGCTGTTCGACGAGAACGCGCATGAGGAAATCCTGCTTGGTCCCAAGGGGCTATTGGAGAAAATGAGGCCCGGCACGCTCCACATCTCGCACTCGACCATTGGCGTTGCGCTCAGCGGGCGGTTCACCGCCGAGCACGCCCGTCGGGGGCAGGAGTTTGTGGCCGCTCCGGTCTTTGGCCGGCCCGAGGTGGCTGAGGCAGGCCGCTTGTGGGTGGTCGTGGCGGGCGCGGAGGGCGCGGTAAACAAGGCTCGCCCGCTGTTGGAGCCGCTCTCGCGAGGTATCTCCGTGGTGGGAGCCGAGCCGCGCCAGGCCCACGCTCTGAAACTGGGCGGCAACTTTCTCATCACTTGCATGAACCAGGCCCTCAGCGAGGCCTTTGTCTATGCGGCCAGCCAAGGGATTGATCCCGCCATGTTCTTCGAAACGGTGAACAGTGCGCTTTTCCAATCGGCGTTTATGGCGTCGTACTGTAAGCTGATCCTGCATCCGCCTGAGCAACCTGGAGGAACCGTCGAACTTGGGGCCAAGGATCTGAGGTTGTTGCGGGAAGCTGCTGCCAGCAGTGGAACGCGCCTTAGTTTGGCCGATATGCAGGCCGAGATCTTCGCTCAGGCTCTTCAACTCGGTCTCGGCGGAGAGGATTGGGCTGGCGGACAGTACCACATGGCCCAGCGAAACGCATCTGTAAAATAGGGTGAGATTCTTCCAAGGGGACCCATGGCGAAGCTAAGTGTAAGGGGAAAAATTGTCTTCATCACCGGTGCCAGTACAGGTATCGGTGCGTCTGCGGCTATGGCCTTTGCTAGCGAAGGGGCGAGGCTCCTGTTGGCGGCGCGGAGAGCCGGCAAACTGGCCGAAGTAGCGTCGCTGGCTCTGGAGCGCGGCGCGCAGGCTGTTCACTCCTTCCAACTGGACGTGCGCAGCCGCCATGCGGTGCAGAGGGCCATCGACGATCTGCCGCCGGAGTGGGCCGAGATCGACATCTTGGTGAACAACGCCGGACTGAGCCGCGGCATGGAAAAGCTCTATACCGGGAAGATCGAAGACTGGGACGAGATGATCGACACCAACGTGAAAGGGCTTCTTTACGTGACGCGCGCCGTGGTGCCAGGGATGGTGGTGCGCAGGCGGGGCCATGTGGTGAATCTGGGCTCGATGGCGGGTGAGCTAGTCTACCCCAATGGAGCCGTCTACTGCGGCAGCAAAGCCGCGGTGAGAACCATTAACGACGGACTCCGCGAGGATGTGCTGGGAACGCCGGTGCGCGTGACCAGTATCGATCCGGGGATGGTGGAGACCGATTTTAGTCTGGTGCGCTTTCACGGCGACGCCGGACGCGCCGCGAAGGTCTATAAGGGGTTGACTCCGCTGACTGCGGAAGATGTTGCCGACACGATTCTATGGGCCGTCACGAGGCCGGAACACGTCAACATTGCACGAGTGTCGCTATCCCCCGTCTGCCAAGCCAACACTCTGCTTGTCCACCGCGAGGCGTAGCGAGGGAATGATAAGCGCGATTCGCAACCTACCCTAACGCTGCAATCTGGGCCTCAATTTGGGCCAGTGCTTCGGCCAGTGCGGCGCGGCGGGCCGGGTGTGACGTTCTCTGCGACAGGATATTTTCCCGTTGCAGGTAGAGAGCTTGTCTCTGGCGTTCGCGGCCGGCGCGGTGCCGTTCGGCAAGGCGCCGTTCCTCGTCCGTCATGGGGCCGCCGGCTGCGGCGCCCCCTGAATCTCCAAATGCTGTTGCCATCTGCTCCTCCACGGATTTACTTTCCCATCCACGAGCCATATCTTCATTTTACGAAGGCCGCACCGGAGTATATCTCTGAATTGGAGCAGGTAAGCTGGAAAGGCAGGAGGATTTAGACGTATGCGTGCATGGCAGATTTCCGCTTTTGGTATTGAATCTTTGGAATTTGTGGAACGAATGACGCCCACACTGGGTCCTGGGGAAGTGCTTGTGTCAGTGCGCGCGGTTTCATTGAATTTCCGCGATCTGATGATGGTCAAGGGGCTTTACAACCCCAAGATGCGCCTGCCGCGGATTCCCTGCTCGGACGGTGCAGGGGAGGTGGTCTCCGTGGGACCTGGGGTGACGGCGTGGAAACCGGGTGACCGGGTGGCTGGAATCTTTATGCAGAACTGGCTGGATGGGCCCCTGACGCCGGCACGGGCCAAGGGCGCCCTGGGTGGAGACATCGACGGCATGTTAGCCGACTTAGTCGTGCTCAAAGAGAGCGGGCTCGTGGCGCTGCCTGAGCACCTGAGTTTCCAGGAGGGGGCGACACTGCCGTGTGCGGCCGTGACAGCGTGGAACGCGCTGGTTGCAGGCGACGTGAAGCCGGGTGCGACGGTCCTGATCCAAGGCACGGGTGGGGTCTCGATTTTTGCCTTGCAGTTTGCCCGGCTCCGGGGGGCGCGGGTGCTGGGAATCTCATCGAGCTACGAAAAGCTGGAGCGGGCCAGCGGAATGGGGCTGGACGCGGGGTTGAACTACCGAGACAACCCGGATTGGGACCATTGGGCGCTGGACCAGACGGGCGGTGAAGGCGTGGATCTGGTTGTGGAGGTGGGTGGAGCCGGCACATTGGAGCGATCGCTCAAGGCCATCCGCATCGGCGGAACAGTGGCCCAGGTAGGGGTGCTGGCGAGCAGCAGCGAGGCGTTTCCCATTCCCCTGATTCTGCACAAGACAGCGCGGATCCAGGGCATCTATGTCGGCTCGCGCAGGGATTTCGTGGAGATGAATCGGGCCATCGGCCTGGCGCAACTGCGTCCGGTGGGTGAAGAGTTCCACTGGACACAGGCGCGCGAGGTTTTCGAACGGATGGAGGAGGCGAGCCACTTCGGGAAGCTGGTGCTCACGGTGAGTTAACGATCAGCACGCCCGCGCTTACGGTTCCTTATAGGGGAACGCTTGGTTCTTTTTCGAGTAGGGCCCCACTAACGGTACGGGCTGTGTGTCCTTCAGCGGCCCTAGTTCGTCGGCGACGCCCCGCATGATGGCCATGTCTTCGGTGCCGGCCTGGAAACAGGTGAAGTCCGGCCGGTTGAGCCAGGCGATGGGACCGCACAGCCGTTTGTGCTCAGAGATTGCCGCGTCGTGGACGACGTTGATCAGCCGCTCGTAATCCGGTTCACCAGGCCGGTAGCCGGAGCGGTTGCCCAGATCGCCAGCGGCGGCAAAGAGGGCCGCTACGCCGGGAATGGAGGCAATCTGTTTGGCCTGCATCAGGGCGGGCAGGGTCTCAATCATATCGATCATGACTAAGTTCTGGTTGATGGTGTCGCGGTACCCGCCCGGAACGTTGCCCCAAAAGGCTGGACTAAAGGCTTGGCCTCCGCCCAGGCTACGGTCGCCGAGGGGCGGGAAAAAGGCTAGGTTCCTGGCCTCCACGGCCTGCTGGTACGACCGGACCGTGGGTATCACGATCACCAGCGCCCCCAGATCCACGGCCTGCTGGATTGCGTGCTCCTGCGCGTAAGGTACGCGCACGCCGGGCACGGCTTTGGCGTGGGGACATTCGGCCCACATCCGCGCCACTTCTTCCCAATCGCGCGGAGAGTGCTGCATCTCGGTCCAGATGAAGTCATAACCGGCGTTCGCCATGGCGCAATAGGTTTGCGGCGTGTCGCTGCTGAAGACGGTCCCGCCGGTCACCTTCTCGCCTCTCATCATCTTGATCATCACCGGATTCCAGATCTTCGCGTTCGGCGGGGGATTGAAAGAGGAGCCGTACTTCCATGTTTTGGGGTTGAGAGCGCCGTGGTTGACCGCACCTGGAGGGGCGACTGTGAGGGCGTGCGAGTCGGAGCCGGCGGCCGCCGCCAGGGGGAAGCTGGTGCGGTAGTGAACGGGGCCCCCCTGGGTCGCCCTGTGGGGATTTCGTCTGCCGAAATTTGCCTCAGTGGTCTGGGCCCGCGCCGGGACCATTGTAACTGCGAACGCAACCGCTAGCGCTACCGCGAGCACCAGCGCGAGGCGCACGACTGGATACCGTCGATTCATGGTGAACTCCTTCCGGTCATTTGGTAAACCGCAGGCGACCTTTGAGGCCGCTGGGGAACGGTCCGCAGAATGCTATCAGGAGCGAGGGAATCCGGTCACGATTATTTTGTCTGCATGGCGCAAGCGCTCATGCGCGGCGCCTGGCCAGGAAAAACCGGACCATCGGCAGATGCGGCGGTGATCCTGAGATCTTTCGAATCACCGCCAGGAGATCGAAGCCTTTGACCCGAACCGGCGATGGAGCAGCGCGTCGCGATGGTTCACTCCGGCGCCACGAATTCCGTTAGCGCCCGCCGTCACTTGCGGCGAAGTTCTCTTCTTTCAGGATGCGCTGGTAAGCCGGCAGCGTGAGGAACTCCACGAACCGCGGTGCGGGAACCAGTTCGCGCATCAGGCTGGCGGCTTTTTCGTAGGCGGCGTAGCGCACCGGATCCAAGTTGGCCTTCTGCTTGGCGAGTTCCTCGGTGATGAGCGAGTCCACAAGCGCGAAATCCACCACGCGGCCGTCATCGAGCTTGGCCTTGTGGTGGACCCACTGCCAGAGCTGGGCGCGGCTGATCTCGGCGGTGGCCGCGTCTTCCATCAGATTGAACAGAGGAACGCAACCGATCCCCCGCATCCAGGCCTCCAGATAGCCCAGGCCGACGGCCACGTTCTGCTTCAGGCCGGCGTCGGTGATCTGGCCCGGCGGCACTTGGAGAAGGTCGGCGGCCGTGGGGTTGTAATCGGGCAACTGCTTCGCGATCTGGTTAGGCTGCGGCATCAGCCGGTCGAAGATCTCCAGCGCCACGGGAACCAGTCCCGGATGGGCGACCCAGGTGCCGTCGTGGCCGTCGCTGGCCTCGCGCTCCTTGTCGGCCTGGACCTGCGCGATAGCCTTGTTGTTGGCCTCGGGGTCGGTCTTCACGGGAATGTAAGCGGACATGCCGCCGATGGCATGCACGTTGCGCCGATGGCAGGTCTTAATGGCCAGTTTGGAGTAGCTGCGCATGAAGTGCGTGGTCATGGTCACCTGCGCGCGGTCCGGCAGCACGGCGTTCGGGTCGCAAGAAAATTTCTTGATGAAGCTGAAGATGTAGTCCCAGCGCCCGCAGTTCAAGCCGGCCGAGTGCTCGCGCAGCTCGTAGAGAATCTCGTCCATCTCAAAAGTCGCCAGGATCGTCTCGATCAGCACGGTAGCCTTCACGGTCCCGCGCGCCAGTCCGAGCTGCTCCTGAGCGCGGATGAAGACGTCGTTCCACAGACGGGCTTCGAGGTGGCTCTCCAGCTTGGGCAGATAGAGATAGGGGCCGGAGCCACGCGCGATCAACTCGCGGGCATTGTGGAAGAGGTAGAGGCCGAAGTCGAACAGGGAGCCCGACATGGGCTCGCCATCCACGAGCATGTGACGCTCTTCCAGGTGCCAGCCGCGGGCGCGAATCAGCAGCACGGCGGTCTGAGGATTGAGCTTGTAGTGCTTGCCGGTGGCCGGATCTGTGTAGGTGATGGTGCGGCGGATGGCGTCGCGGAGGTTGATGTGGCCCTCAATCAGATTGGTCCACGTCGGTGTGCTGGAGTCCTCGAAGTCGGCCATGAAGACCTTAGCGCCGGAGTTCAGCGCGTTGATGATCATCTTGCGGTCTACCGGCCCGGTGATCTCGACGCGGCGGTCCAGCAGATCGGCGGGCAGGGGTGCCACGGTCCACTCAGCGGCGCGGACATCCTTGGTGGCTGCCAGGAAGTCGGGCTTCTCGCCAGCGTCAAGGCGCTTCTGGCGCTCGTGGCGCGCGGCCAGGATCTCTTTGCGGCGCCCTCCGAAGGCGCGCTGCAATTCCGCGAGGAAGGCGACGGATTGCGGGGTGAGGATGTCAGCGTAGGCGTCGGTGACTGGGGCCAGAATCTGAACGCCGGGAACGTCGAGAACAGCGGACATGGGAAACTCCTTCTTCACTTCGAGAGAATACCGTTCCCAGGATATTTGCCGTGGGGCTGGGGGTGTCGCACAATCCGAGAGCGAACCAGCCCGCGAGCGAGGAAGGAAGCGAGCGCGCACGGAGAGGCAGGCCGGAGGAAAACAGGCGGCGCTCTGCCCCTCCCCCCCTATTTCATGGGTGCAAGTATTTAATTTTCCAAGCACTTACGTAGGGCGTCTCTGCGTAAATATTTGAATAATCATATAGTTACTCGCAAAAATTAGACAGCAAAGAACTTGCGGCCCTTTTCGCGGCCTTTTGCACCATAAAGCGTGCATTTTCCCGGTTGAGAGTTTGCCAGGAGTCCGTCCGATTTCGCAGGTGGAGACTGCGATTGTGCGTCGGCAGGCGGAAATTTCGGGTGAGAAAACAGCGGCTTACGGGCGGCCTGAAGTTAGAGCCTCTCTCCCGACGGTGCAAAAGTGCCGAACCAATCCCGGCCGGCGATAGGCACCTGGAGCGCCGGTTTCCCGACCCGCATTCGCTGTCCGACAGCAGCAGAGATGCTCCAACGAGTGCGGCACGCTTTCTGTTCTCAAGACCAAGATAGCAGGGCAGGGGGAAATTACCTGCAGGGGAAGCTGGCGCGGGTGGGCTTGGAAAGGAATGAGCACAGGGCATTTCTTCTTCAGAGGGATCTCCCTCGCAAGAGGCACAGAGGGCTGCGATCTGCTGGAGAAGTCGCAGCTTGAGGTTCGAGGCTTGGGGACACACCCGAGGGAGAGATGCGATAGGAGCAGGCGGAAAAGAGGGTTTGACGGCCGCGTGCCGAGGCGATCTTCGATCGAATCCAGAGATGTGCCGCATCCACCGCAATGTCTTCCGTGTCGCACGGTGATCAGTGTCTCTACCTGATGATTGGCGGATTCCTCATCGTGCGTAACTGTTGGGGGCTCCAGGTGTGGGGAGGCTATCCGTGATTTGCGCCCCGCCGGCGTGCGGGCGCATGAGGGCAGAGGTCAATGTGATGCCGCTGCCAGCCACCTGTGTACCAGCGGCATGCGCGAACTTCAACGGCAACTCGACGGGGATCCCAGGGGCGCCTCGAGTGGCTCCCGCTGCAACCACTTCCGTCTCCTGTTTGGCGCCTTCACCGATCACAATGGACTGGCCGGGCCGGAAGATGAACGGGTGCGTCACCGGAATGAGCGTGGCTCCCACGGCGGTCGCACTATCGGTCGTGGTTGCGCCAGGCGTGCCAACGATGGCGATGGTTGCCCTCTCCAGGTTTTCGTCAGGATCGATCCATATTGTCTGGCCTGCGCGGAAACCTTCCACGCTCGCCACCTTAAGGTTGTTTGCGCCGGGAGCCGAAGCCACCGCCAAGGTCGTGAAGGAGGGCACATGGAAATCCCTGCAGTTGCTGTCGGTATCCTCTCCATCGGGATATCGTCCCGCGCTAAAGCCTGCTTGTCCCACCCGTTGCGCCACGGCAACGATGCAGCCGCTTCCGGCTTGGTCGCCTTCGAGGGTGGCTAGCTCAGGACTTGTGATGGTCCCGTTGGCGCTGGAATTACTCTGCTGCGATCCATAGACCATCGCATCGACAACCGCCGAGCCATTCGCGTCCATGAGCGCGATGGAGCCGGCGCTCGGCGAGAGCACATTGCCAAACCATTGGTTTGGAGCGGGACCTCCCTGATACCCGGCCTTGGTTGCCTCTGTATCCAGAACAGGGGCGCCATATGCATGGCCACGCGAAAGCGGACGGTCCAGCGTGATGCCGGATCCCAGTGCCTGCACCGCGTCCCCGCTCCTGTGTGGGAAGCGCGTGGCTGGCGACAAGCTGATCCCCGTGCCCACATCGGAGATAACAACTCCCGCTGCATGATCGAGCCGCAGCGGATCCTTCAATTCAATTCCGGTACCATCGGTTCCGCCAGCGCCGACGCTCGCCACCTTTACAATTTCTTTGCGTTCGCCGGTACTGATGGTGAGAGTATCTCCAGGAGAGATGTTTGCATCTGCCGCGAGCGTGATGTGAGTCGCGCCCGCCGATGCAGCTGCGGACAAAGTCGTCTGTGTCGCTGCCTTCCCGACCGCGGTGACGGTGGCAATTTCGTATTTGCCGCCGATGTCGATACCAATCTTCTGGCCGGCCACAAACCCCGCGGTGCTTACCACGGGTAAGTTCGTTGCTCCAGAGGGGATCGTAAGCCACGGGCCGGTCGATACCGGCGCAAAGACCATGGTCATGGGCGCGGCCTCAGTGCCAACGGCCGCGATCCTTCGTGACTCCCCATCGATTTCGATCTTCTGTCCCACAGTGAAGCCCGCGGCGCTCCGCACATACACAGTCCTTGCACCCGCGCTCACGGGTGCAGCCAACCCGGAATCCGACAGCCCCAGGAGGTAAAATCCGTGGGCTGCCAGCGAGGTTCCCTCGGGAATGGTTGCCAGGGTCACCGGAGCCCACTGGCTTTGCGTGCTCACCAGAGACCACCGGGAGAGATCTACCGCTCTCGTCGATGCGTTATAAAGCTCGATGAACTGGTCGGTCGATTTTGAGCTGCCGCCAAAGCGGACCTCGTTGATTTTGACGGGCTGCACGTTTCGCACGCGCTCCGAAGCTGCATCGGATTCCATGCCCCCGGCCGGGACTCGCCACTCTGCCTTTCCGGTCAGAAACCCTGCGCCGGTAGCCGCCGGTGAGGTGAACTGGAAGCTCGCGCTCACGCTTGCATCGGGAGCAATGGGACCGGCGAAGTCCTTCGCCGTTTCGCTGGTTCCCGATACAGCGGCCTTCCATCGCCGGTCCGGCCCGGCAATGCTCAACTTCACGCCGGTCACGGGCGCATCGGTGGTGTTCGTGAAGGTCTCGGTTACCGTCTGCGTCGATCCCGGTGTGAAGGTGGTCACGCGTGACAGCCCAACCCGCTCCACATCGTAGCGAGCGGCAACAACATTCGCCTGAACGGCATCCGTGGTGGCCTCGCTCGGAAATCCGCGGGTCATCACCCCCTCATAGAATGTGCCGGAAGATCCGTTGCCGTTGTCCCCGCCGGTGCCCAGCAGAATCCCTCCCTGCTTGCGCATAGGGAAATAGCCGCCGTATTTTTTCGCCGCGGGCCGCGGTCCGCTATAGAAGGTTGTGAGGGGACCGCGCTGCGC
The DNA here is from genome assembly GCA_021801945.1 of Acidobacteriota bacterium. The sequence continues at coordinate 3,509 of JAKABE010000006.1, read as the reverse complement.
GTTGCCCCCCCGCAGGTTCCAGTGATCGCCTCCACCGCCATCCACGACCGCAGTGACGAATCGCCAGGAATGGATCGTCGGATCGGCCGCATTCTCTTTTGCTCCGTGTCCGGAGAACAGCCCGGCTTCCATGTCGGACATGATCCACGGTCCAGGCCCACTGCCGCGGCCCCACACGGTCGAGATGCCGAAGTAAGTGGTCTCCATGGTGCCCGTGCCGACGGCGCGGCCATTGGTTGAGGAATTGCCGTAGTCGAAGCAGCAACCGCTGTCGTAATGTGTTCCGTCAACGACGTCGTAAATGCCTTCGGGCTCATCGCCGATGGCGATGCCGCTCGCATTGTTGTCGCGGAAACCCATGCCCGGTATGATGTAAACGCCGTAAGCCTTATGGCCGCTGATGGTGATAGGCGCCATATTGGCGATGGGCAGCGTGTCAAAGCCGCCCTTCGCAGGGCCTTTGAATGTGCCCGGACCCGCCTGCATCAGGTCGTTGCCTCTTCCCGACTGGTCGTAGATGCGCTGGATTACGCAGATCGTATTTGCGCAAAAGGCATCCTGCGCCGCCGCATCTGCGTAGCCGCCGGCATCGGATCGCGAGGGCTGCACCACTCCGATATCGAGCGTCTTGCCGTCGGATTCTCGCTTCACCTGGTAGAGAGGCCCGTTGTAAGAAGCGTAGAGCGCGCGCGTCGTGCTGTGCGCGGCCACGCAGGGGTCGCCCGCCTTTGCATAAATGTCACAGGGCCCCTGAGGGCGGCGTTGAGCGGCGAACACAGGAGCTGTCAACGTCAGAGCTGCAACCGCCATCGTTACGGAAATTGGCAAATTCATCGCGCGATTCGTCACGATCTTCATCTTTTGAAGCAACCCTCTACCCCGAATCATTCATGAAGGTGTTGAAACGAAGGACTGATGTGCTAGAAGCGCGTTGACCAGACGGAGACTACGCAGCACAAATGGCCTTTAAGTGACCGAGAATACCACGACGGAGTGCTTGTTGTTTCCGGATTTGTTCGCCAGGCCGTTGACGATGCAGTTCGACCAGCGGCAAGGCGGTTCCGATGGCGGTGGGGTGCTGTCGAAAGCGGCCGAGCGCCGCCGTCCGGTCCCTCGCTGTTGGGGACCGGGGATCGCAACAGACTTCTATCTTCTACCGCTGGAAACAATTCGGTATGGCAAGATCGAACAAGCGGCGCCGAGAATTCAGAGGCAGCAGCTGAGGAGAAAAGGAGCCTAAAAGCCATGAAGAAGAGCATCTGGAAATCGTGGATGACATTGACTGCCGTGCCTATTTTGGCGGCGATGCTGCTTCCCGCCCTGACACAAGGGCAGGCCTTGCCCGTTGCCGGTTACCCGGCGGCAAACAATGTGCCGGGCGCGAAAGAATTGCCCGATCCGAACCTGACCTACAAAGTGATCTTTTCCGTTACCAAGGCGGCTTCGGCGCCGAATCTTGTCAATCCTGGATTGGAAGGCGTGGCAAAGTTTGTAAACACCCTGGCTCAATACGGCGTTCCGCTGAGTCATCGCAAGATCGTCGTGGTGATCCATCAGGCGGCTGTTCCGATCGTTGAGAACAACGAAACGTTCAAGAGCCGGCATCACGGGGTGGACAATCCGAACATCGGCTTGATTCGAAGCTTGACGAATGCAGGAGTCAAGTTCCACGTATGCGGCCAAGGGGTGCTGGCGAACAAGATCGCCCCCAAGGACATACAGCCGGATATCCAACTCGACCTTTGGGCTTTGACCACGATGGTCAACCTGGAAATGCACGGTTATGCACGCTTTTGAGGTGAACTGTCGGGAGGTGCGGCCCGGATCTTGAGCGTGCAGGGCGTTTCCCGGTTTCCCGATCGAGTTGACGACGGGCGTATTTGCTGCGGCGAGCGCCCCAGTCACTTCGAGGATGCCGTGAGGCCCGCAACTCCCTGCTGCAGCATTGGGCATGCAACCCACCCGCGGAGTGGGTTGCGTGCCTGCTCAAAAAGCCGTGTGATCGCGAGGGTCTGCTATGCAAAGCGCAGGGAGACCGGTCCGGCGGTGGAGAAGCGAACGTTGACCACGGAGCCGGCAGCGGCGAAGGTGTTGCCGGTCCAGCTTCCTGTGGTGATCCAACTGCCGCGTTGGAGGCCGCCGGTGCGCGCCGCGCCCTCGTTGGCGAGATAGACGATGAGGCGGAGGAGGTCGGTTCCGGCGGGGTTGGAGGCCGTGTTTTCAACCAGCACTTTGCCGTCGACGGCGAGCGTGACCGACTCCCTGGTGAAATCGATGGACTGCCAGTTGGGAACAGCGGGGCCGTGGACGAAGCCGCCGTGCATCTGCACGTCCGCGAGCTTGGTGAAGTGCGCGACCTTGGAGAGATCGGCGAAGCCGGTTTCCAGTTCTTCGATGGCGGGATGGCAACTGGCAATGGCAGAGATGACCTCAGCGCGGGTGTAGGGAGTGGCGCGCGGAGGCAGATCGCGGCCCAAGAGGAAGGAGATTTCAGCCTCCAGGCCGCGCAGGTGGTGACGCTGGCCGGCGAGCAGAGAGCCGTCGCCGTGAATCCAGGCGGGAGTCATGGGCGCGAAGAGGGGCGTGGCGTCCGGCGCGGGCGCGCCCACCTTCCAGGAGCGCGGGCCGAGGCCGGCAGCGGGATCGAGCATGGGAGCGAGGGCGTCCTGGACGAAGTATGCCTCTTCAAGTGACGTGGGCTGGAGATCGGCGGGCAGATCGGCGATGGGAGCGGGGACGCGGCGAGCTTCAAAGAGCAGCGCGCCCGCGGAACGGAGTTGGGTTGCACGCGCGGAAGAGATCATGGCAATCAGTATGAGCCATTGGAGGGAGATTTGTGTCCCGCAAGGAGGGACTCGGCGGAGGCACCGCGGATCGAGGCGTCGAGGAGCTCAACCATGTGGAAGGTGGGCATGGCGTCGAGGCCGCGGCGGCGCAGGCCGTTCATGAGCTGGAGCAGGCAGCCGGGATTGGCGCTGAGCACGGCTTGGGCGTGGGTGGAGAGAAGATTTTCGACCTTGCGGTCGCCCAGGGCGTTGGCGGTATCGGGCTCGAGGAGGTTGTAGACGCCGGCCGAGCCGCAGCAGAGCGAGGCCTCGGGAATCTCGGCGACTTCAAGGCCGGGGATGGATTTGAGCAGACGGCGGGGCTCGGCGCGGACACCCTGCGCATGCTGGAGATGGCAGGCGTCGTGGTAGGCAACGCGCATCTTGAGCGGATGACGCGGCGCGGCGGGCTCGAGTTCGCAGAGCACTTCCGAGATGTCCTTGCACTTGGCGGAGAAGGCGGCGGCGCGGGCGGCCCAGGCGGGATCGTCGCGGAGGAGATGGCCGTACTCCTTCATGGTGGAACCGCAGCCGGCGGCGTTGATGACGACGGCGTCCACGTTGGCGGACTCGAAGAGGGCAATCATCTTGCGGGCGGAATCGGCGGCCGAGTCTTCAATGCCGGAGTGAACCATGAGCGCGCCACAGCAGGACTGGTGGGGCGGAATGACGACCTCGCAGCCC
>JAKABE010000250.1:1654-5490 GCA_021801945.1 Acidobacteriota bacterium | reverse complement strand
CGGGCGAGTTGATGGTGAACCAGAGATGCGTGACGACGCCGGGGCCGTTGACATCGAGCAAGGTGGCAGCCTGCCGGGGCTCGACGCGCACCCAGTCGGCGTTGCCGCCGGTGCGGTCCCAACTCGAAGAGCGCTGGCTGGAGTAATTGCGGAGGCGGGCTAAAGCAAACAAGTCTTCGGGGACCTCCGCTTGCGAGGGCTCGGCCGTGGCGGACGCGGGGCTCAGTGCCGCGAGGGCGGTGGCGGGAACGCCCGCAGCGAGTGCGCCCAGCAGGGCGCGGCGGCTGCGCAGGGGGGACGCGGAACCATCAGGCATAACAACTCTCCGAATGCGACTTCAGGTTGCGAGCGCAATTGTATCCTGAGGCCGTTGCCGGGGTCTTCACCTCTCCGAAGAGTCTCATTTTCCCGGCCCCGGGCGGAACTGGTATGGTCAGTGGGGAAACCTTTTTTCCGCCAACCTCAATGTATCCTCCGTAGGACCTCACTCGAATCATGTGGAAGCGCTGGCGAATCCGGATCCTGCTGTTTCTGGCCGTACTTGGCCCCGGATTCATTACCGCCAATGTCGATAACGATTCGGGTGGCATCTTCACCTATTCGCAGGCCGGCGCGCAATACGGCTACATGCTGCTGTGGACCATGATTCCCATCACGATCGCGTTGATCGTGGTGCAGGAAATGTGCAGCCGCATGGGCGTGGTGACCGGCAAGGGCCTCAGCGATCTGATCCGCGAAGAATTCGGCCTGCGGCTCACCTTTATCCTGATGGTGCTGCTGGTGGTGGTGAACTACACCAACGTGGTGACGGAGTTTATCGGCATCGCCGGCTCCATGCACCTGTTTCACGTGGCTAAATGGATCTCCGTGCCCATCTGCGCATTGCTGGTGTGGGCGCTGGTGCTGAAGGGCGATTACAAGAGCACGGAGAAGATCTTCCTGATTGCCTCGCTGGTGTACATCGCCTATATCTTTGCCGGCGTGCTCGCCGAGCCCAACTGGCACGAGGCGCTGCTGGCCACCGTCAAGCCGCAACCGGACACTCCCTGGCGCGACAAGTCCTACATCTACATGGCGGTGGGCGTGGTGGGCACCACCATCGCCCCGTGGATGCAGTTCTACCTGCAATCCTCGGTGGTGGAAAAGGGCATCGCGGTGAAGGACTACGCCGCCTCGCGGCTGGACGTGATCGTAGGCTGCTTCTTCACCGACCTGATCGCCTGGTTCATCGTGGTGGCCTGCGCGGCCACGCTCTATGTGCACGGCATGGGCGCCATCCAGGTGGCCTCCGACGCGGCCGAGGCCATGCGCCCGCTGGCCGGCGACTACGCGTTCCTCCTCTTCGCCTTCGGCCTGTTCAACGCGTCGCTGTTCGCGGCATCCATTCTGCCGCTCTCCACGGCGTATACGGTATGCGAGGGCCTGGGCCTGGAATCGGGCGTGGACAAGAGTTTCCGCGAGGCTCCGTTCTTCTACTGGCTGTATACGGGGCTGATCGTGGGCGGGGCCATCACGGTGATGCTGCTGCCCGACTCGCAGCTTGTGAACATGGCCATCCTGTCGCAGGTGCTCAACGGCGTGCTGCTGCCGGTCATCGTCATTCTCATGCTGATGCTGATCAACCGCAAGGATTTGATGGGCGAGCACAAGAACTCGCGGCTGTGGAACCTGGTGGCCTGGGCCACCAGCATCATCGTCATCGCCATGACCCTGGCCATGTTGTGGGGCACGATTCCCGGGCACTGACGTAGCGCCCTCGACGTCCGCACCAGGATTAGGGCTCTAACCCCTGAGGACCGGCGCCTGGATCCTGCAGCTGGACATCGTATCCCCTCTTTCGCGGCTTGCGAGCCGAACAGACATTCATCGCAGCGCGGCGACAACGGCCACGGTGATAAAGAGCGCCATGCACTGGTGGAAAGCCACGATCATACCCGGGCTTTTCGGTCTTAGATTGACTGCGTGGAACAGCAGAAATCCCACAGCGATCTGCACGACGGCCCCCAAAAAGGCCAGCGGAAACGACGGCATGAGCCAACCCAAGGTTGCCACCAGGGACAGCGCGGAGAGGATATGCGCCGCGACCACCCAATGGGCGAGCCGTTGGGGTTTATAAAATGCCCCGATGGGTTTTCCGAAGCCGCGTTGACCGGTGGTCATGCCCCCAAGGAAGACCGTGACCAGGAGCGGATGGAGGGCCCACATGGCCCCGAGATAAGACCAGAATTGCACCCCGTGGAAGAGAAACCCGGTGAGATAACTGAGGAAGACTCCGTACGCGAGCAGTCCGTGGGTGCCGTGCACAAAGGACGGAACCCGGCCCGACAAGACATGGAGGGTTCCAATCCCGAGCAGTGCGGTGATGACGACCAATGCCAAGCCGCTGACCGTCGCCGAATCCGGAGCGAGGATGACCAAGGCCACCGCGATAAGCCCCACCAGGGTGGCCACCAGCCGATGGGCCGCTTCGGGATCTCCCGTGATCGACAACACCGCGATGTTGCGGGTGTAAGGCCAATGCGTTCCCAGCGAGAGCCCAAAGCCGAATCCCTCCACAAGGCTGCCGAGGAGAATCAGGACGCCGGCCAGGGAAATCTGGGTCAGGAGCAGGCCGTTCACCAGCACCGCTCTGCCCTGCGCGTGGCCAGTGGCCGCCGTCCAAACTCCAACCAGGATCGATCCCGCCACGAGACCGGCAATCACGAACCTCACCACACGTACTGCCGGCGTCGATTCTCCTACCACAACTGAAGAAACGGGCGCTTCCATGGCGATTCGCGCGGAGTTTCCCTCTTCAGGAACATTGCAATCTTCCATTTTCTTTCGATCCACACACTCCCGCGAACGAAGAATAACAGACGATCCACGCAAGAGGAATGCCGTGTCCGTAGTCCGTCGATAAGGTTTGGAAGGGGCTGCGGCGAGGGGAGTAAGTATCCTCCGGCAGTGGAACACCAGACCAAAGGTCTGGACAATCAGGGAAGGAACGAGGATCGAGCGCCGCGCTTTGCCCTGGAGAGGCCGCGCGCGCTGGCAGTTAAGACCGATGGCTCACCGATGCCTTTTCAAGCTCGTCCGGCAGTGTAGTTCTTGGACCCCGTGCTCAGTAGAGCGATGACGCTGCAGCCTCGGAAACTGAGGCTGGCGATCTCGTTTGGGAGACGACTTCTTGTACGGTCCAGGCCAGCGCGGCGGGGCAGAAATGGAGTTGTCATGCCCAAGCAGCGCAGTCGAGTTGCCAGCCTCCCCGTCATCGAATCGGACGCCGCCAGATGGGTGGTTTGGCGCCAAGCAACGTGACCTTTATTCGATCAACATCCTGCGCAGCGTTGTTTTTCTTGGTTGCCGTAGGAGACAAGGCGGCCCTAATCGACGAAATCCACCCGCGGCGCGATGGGGAGGATGCCGCGCTCGTGGCCCATGGCCAGCAGTTTGCGGATCGCCTCGCGGCCGTCGGCGCCGTAATCCAGGGTCCGCTCATTCACGTACATGTTGACGAAACGGCTGGCCAGATTGGCGTCGAGGTCGCGCGCGAATTGCATGGCGTACTCGAGCGCCTGCTCGCGATGCTCAAGGGCGTGGCGGATGGAGTCACGCAGCGCCTTGGAAATGATCTGGTGCTTTTCCGCACCCAGGGAGCGGCGGATGGCGTTGCCGCCCAGGGGCAAAACCAGGCCGGTGGTTTCGCGCCACCAGACGCCCAGATCGATGACCTTGTACAGCCCGCTCGATGTATAGGTAAGCTGCCCCTCGTGGATGATGAGGCCGGCGTCGTAGTTGCCGGCGAGGATCTCGGGGATAATGCGGTCGAAGGGCACCACCACGGTCTCGATCTC
>JAKABE010000250.1:0-1644 GCA_021801945.1 Acidobacteriota bacterium | reverse complement strand
GTACGCGGTGGTGCGGGTGCCGGGAATGGCCACGCGAATGCGCTTCAATTCCTCCGGCGTGAACTTCTGCTTCGAAACGATCATAGGCCCGTAGCCCTCGCCCACACTGCCGCCGCAGCCCATCAGCGTGTAGTTTTCCTGCACGTAGGGGTAAGCGTGAAAGCTGATGGCGCTGACGTCGTAAAATGCCTCGTCCATCGCGCGGCGGTTCAGCGTCTCAATGTCGGAGAGCGTATGGGTGAACTTGAATCCCGGAACCCGTACCTTGTTGGTGGCCAGTCCGTAGAACATGAAGGCATCGTCGGAATCCGGACTGTGGGCAATGGAAATGTCAACGACGCGATTGGGGGCAACAGTTTCAGCTTGGGAAGTGCTCACGGCAGCAGAATCCTTTCAACGCACAAAAGACAGGCTTAGCTTAACTTGGATGCGCGCCAGAGCGCGGGCGGCGCAGGCGAAGCCAGCCGAAGGCCAGTCCTGCTGCGGCCGTCACCTTGAGGGCATCGCCGGGCAGAAACGGCAGCACGGCCAGGGCCGGGGCAGTGGCGATGTGAGGCAGAACCGAGAACCACAGCGCGCCGCAAAACAGGATGGCGATGTCGCCGGCCGCGGCGCAGAGCAGCGCGGCAGCGAAGCTGCGCCCGGTCCGGCGCCAAAGCCAGGAGATGAGCGCGGCGGCCAGCGGATAGGCCATGAGGTAGCCGCCGGTGGGCCCCAGCAGATGCGCCAGCCCGGCCGGAGCGGCAGCATTGGGGGCGAAGACCGGCAGTCCCATGGCGCCCTCAGCCAGGTAGGTGGCAAAGGTGACGGCGGCCAGCCGCGGCGTCAGCAGCAGGCCCAGCAGCAGCACGGCAAAGGGCTGCAGCGTGAGCGGCACCGGCGTAAACGAGAGCGGGAGGGCAACATGCGCGCAGATGGCGGCCAGCGCAGTGCCGCCCAGCACCAAGCCCGCCGGGCGCAGTTTTTCGATCACGGCTTCAGCCGGGGAGACGCGGAACTCTGCAGGGTAGGGAAGACTCATATTTTTCTCCAGGGCTCAAGATCGGTTTGGTGGCTCGGATCGAGGTGCGGTGTCTGGCGGAGCTTTGCGTGATGCATCCGGATATGGCGCGCGACTCCAGCCGCCGCCGTCAGCAGCGCCGCAAGCGAGACGAGCAGGGAGATCATGAGCCAGCGCATAGAGAGGCGAACCCTCCAAGAATACCAGAGGTGGCGGTTCGCGGCCGCTGGGAAAACGGCCGCGCGGGCGGATCGGGGGACCAGCCGGGTGAGCCCGGGCGGAGGGCTAAAGCGGTTCTCCAATTGGTGTCGAGCGAGGCCGAGGCGATCAAGTGGCGTTTTCCTTAAGAAAACGCCACCCTGCAGGATTTTGGCGACTCGATAGAAATTGGAGAACCGCCTTAGGCGGGCTGGAGGCAGGCCTGCAACCAGTCAAGGTAGCGCTGGCTGCCGGAATCGACATCGAGCACCAGGAACTCGGGCGTCCGATAGCTGTGCAGCGCGTGGAGCCTGGCCTCGAGGGCCGGCAACCGGTCGGAACCGGTCTTGAGCAGCAGCAGGGTTTCCACCGACTCTTCGACCACGCCCTTCCAGTGGAAGATGGATTGCACGCCGGGCACCAGCGTGACGCAGGCGGCCAGCCGT
>JAKABE010000249.1 GCA_021801945.1 Acidobacteriota bacterium | reverse complement strand
TCGTCCTTGGCCTTGATGGCCAGCCGAAAGCCTGCACCGAAGGAACGGTCGACCATTGCCACGTAAGTACAACGGAGGCTCCGCACCCAGCCGCGGGTGAAGAGCGCGTTCACGTCGTTGGGGTTCAGTTTCAGCCGCCAGTCCGCCTCGCGCACTGCCTCATCGGAGAGCCTTAAAATGTGGTCGCGGACCTTCGGATCTTCCTCGGTGGCGTGTTTGCCGGTCAAAAATCCATCGCTCGCGTAGAAAGTGGTGTCGAGCAAGTCCTGACGGTAGAGTTCCTGAAAGATCAGCGCATCCAGCAGGTAAGCGGATGCCTGGGGATCGCCAGGGTGCTCCTGGTGGTAGCGTTCAAAGCGCTCGACAGCCCCCGGGTAGTCCAAATTGTAGAAGTGCTGGTAGGCATCGCGAACAGGCGCGTCGTAATTCATCGGGTTGGTGTCGACCGTTGCCGCATGCAGCGAGGCGGCTGCAGCGGTCAGTAAAACGGCCACCGCCAGGCCCGCGCTCCGAAACCTCTTCAATGTATCTTCTCCTCTTGATCCTGCCGGTTAGACGCCTCCAGACGGGGGACGCCGCCGGAGCCGACGAACCCTTGGGACGCCATAGGATACGATTCCATTATGCCAATCCAGGAACCGTCGCATGCTCGCCTTGGCAGCCAATCCGATCCCGAACATGAGGCGCGCAACCACCTGATCGTCGCCCTCGATGTGCCGCATGCGCCTGCGGCAGCGGAGCTCGTGGCGCGACTGAATGGGACGTGCCGGTGGTTCAAGGTCGGGCTGGAACTCTTTGTTGCCTCAGGACCTGCGGTTCTGGAACCGCTGCTCGCCGACGGGTATTCCGTCTTTCTGGACCTCAAGCTGCATGACATCCCGAACACGGTGGGGGGAGCCGTGCGCTCGGCGGCCGCTCTCGGCGTGCAAATGCTGACCCTCCACGCCGCTGGCGGACCCGCGATGCTGGCGGCGGCCTGCGAGGCGCTCCAAGGCCGGAAGGACTCCCCGCAATTGCTGGCAGTTACGGTCCTCACCAGCATGGACCAAGGCCAAGTGGCAGCGGTCGGGATCGACCGTTCCCCTGCCCAGCAGGTGGAGTTGCTGGTCCGCACAGGGATGGCGGCGGGGATCAGCGGCTTTGTTTGCTCGCCGGAAGAGGTCGGACGGCTGCGGGCGCTCACTGGCCCGGAGGGGGTGCTGGTTGTGCCCGGGATTCGTCCCGCGGGCGCGGCTATCGGGGACCAGAAGCGCATCGCAACTCCCGCGGATGCCCTGCAGCAGGGCGCCAGCTACCTGGTCGTGGGACGGCCGATTACCCAGGCACAGGATCCTGCGGTAGCGGCCACCGCAATCCTGGCGGAGATGGCTGGCGCGCTCCAGAATCGTTGATGCCGAAGACAACGACGCCCGGCCGCAGCCGGGCGTTCGCTTGAGCGCAGAATTCAAGCTGGACTTACAGTTTCTCGTAGAAGTCACAGGCGGAGCAGGAGATATAAACTCCTCCCGGGACGCCCCGTTCGCGGTCCTTGACGCGCTTGACGATGCGCGTGGGTTTGCTGCACTTGGGGCAGTCGGTCGACTTCGTCGTGTCCATTACCTTCTTGCGGTCGCCAGTTTTTGCAATCTTTGCCATGGGTCGGGTGGTGCTCCTTGATGGGGTTGTCTCTGCTCACGCGTCCGGATGTCTTTCGGGCGCGGCTTCAACGGCGCGGTACAAGGCTCATGTACCGTCCCCACGGACGCAACATGAGCGCGACTCGCTTGTTCGAGTTTACATGAAGCGGGCCCAACTACTTCGTCTGACTAGCTGAGGGAACCGAACCAGGCTGGGAGTTCGGACTCTGCGCATTGGGGCTTTGAGAGGGGCTTTGAGCGGCCGGCCCCGTTCCCGCGGGCCATGGAGCGGTCTGCGTTGGGCCGGAGGCAGGAGCCGAGCTCGGCTGCGAATTCTGCTGGCTGGCGTCCGAAGAGTCATCGGGCTGCGGCTTGGGGAAATGGACCGGCTTCATCTCGCCGGCGCCATTTTCGGCGTCGGGCGGCAGGGTTTCGTCGGGTTTCCGCAGCGTTGGTGGAGGCGCGGGGGCCTGCGTATCGGGATTCCGATGCACATCGCCTTCCTGGATGATGCGTACGTTTTGCGCCTGTTCGAGAACCGCTCCGTTGCCCCGCAACATTGGAGAGACCACATCCTTCGTGAACACCTGGGTCGGTTTGCCAATCCTGGCAATCTCCACACGGATGACCCGGTTGCCGTTGATGCGCACGAAGGTCACATCCTGCGGCGGTTTGCCGTAGAGCCAGATGTCGACCGGCATCTGGCCTTCCATCTCGTGGTACTTTGTCTGCGGCTGCCCTTTGGCGAACATCAACATTTCGGTGTTCATGCCCACGAGCACTTCGTGGTTGAGGATCGCGTCCTTGAGCGGCTTGGGTAGCGTATCGGTATAGGCCTGGACGGGGCTCTTGACGTCGAAGGATACCAGTGGCGCCAGCAGTGCCTTCACCTGGTCACCGGTCAAAGCGGGAATGCGATTCTTGAAGAGAAGCGTAATGCGGGCGCCGCCTGGGTCTCCGTTGTCCGCCACGACTGGCATGTCGTAGTAGGGATCGGTGCCGATGGAGATATGACGCAGGAAGCGGTGCTTGCCGTCGGGACCGTCGTTCACGTCGAAGATAAGCTTGTTCTTATCGATTCTCACGTCGGTGATGACCACGCGTTGACCCGGCTTTACCGACATGCCGTTGGCGATCACCATATTGAGATAACCTTCACCGGCGGGATCGAGCTTGCCGTTCGCTTCCAGGGTCAGTCCCTTATGTCCACCGGGAAGCGGGCGCATGGCAAAGCCCTGTTCCGCCTGCATCACGCGCAAGAGCTGCAGTCGGTCGCGGCTGCCCATGGGCGTCGATGGAAGCGCAACTTGGGTGGGCTGAATCTGCTGGTATTGCTTGTCGACCTGGCCATTGCTGGCGGTTGGTCCCCTGCCGCTGGTATCAATGGTGAGAACTTGGGCGGACAGGCCCGGAAGAAAAAGTGCGCTCAGCGCAAGCAAGCCACCAGCCAGCCGGAGATTCGTCCGTCCAGGCTTCGTCCGCCGATGTGCTGACGAGGGGGTGATACCGGAGAAAACTTGCCGTCCCATGGGGAGCCTCCCATGTTCACGATTCAGGATCACGCAAAAGACGGCACGATACAAGTGCAAAGGCAAGGATTTTGGAAATTCCTCAACCTTTCCGGGGAGAGATGCGCCCCCGGAGGCAAGCGTCTACACCGTGGGCGGTCTGGTAGGCTCCGGACGGGTTGCCGTTTCGGGCGGCGTTGACAGGGATGCCGGGGCGATCTGCACCAGAGGCGTTGGCGAGGGGCCCGCGGGAGATTCAGAACCCATGGCGGCTTCATGTTGCCGGCGAGCCGCAGCCTCCAAATTCACCGGGATGCCGGCGGGGACGATCACAGGAGCGTTATAACGGAAGTCCAGATCGCGCGTGAGCCGCACCAGCACCGGAATGGCGGCCAGCAGAATGAGGCAGGGAATCCACGCGCCATCGAGCCCGAAGCCGCCGCCGGTAAGCCAATAGGGGCCCATCGGGTCGCCTTCCACGACCGAGGAGTGGCTGCCCACGCCGCAAACGGTCAACCCAAAAAGCAAGGCCCGGCTGGCTTTCCAGCCAAAATTAAGACCCCAACTCACCCAGAGGGCGCGAGTTCGCAGATAGGCCGCGGAGAGGAGCAATCCCAGGGCAATGGATACGGCAAAGCTGGCCCGGCTGGAACCTGGCTGGAGCTGTTGCACGATAGCGAAGTAAAACGAGAAGCCAAGGGTCGCGCCCAGCGGGCCGACAGCCTCGACAAAGCACTGAAAGCCATACCCGCGAAAGGCGATCTCTTCAGCCAGGGTGGCGAGCAGGAAGAAGGCAGTGTCTGCCAGCAGCCAGCCCCACTCCGCGGCTCCTCCGGAAAGAACCACGGCGATGCCGCCGATCAGCGTCAGGGGGATGACGCAGAGGATCGCGATTCCCCAGCCGGTGGCTAGACCCATGCCGAATTCGTGCGGCCATCCATCGCGGCACGCAAGTCCCTGCGCACGGATGGGGTGCATCTGGCGATGGAAGGCGAAACCCATTGCCGAATAGCCAACCAGCAGGAGGAAAACCAGCATGGCCTGTTCGATGAGCGGCGACCATGCTTGGCCGGCGAGGCCATCCGCGCCGCGATGCGCCAATCCCCGCGCGACAAAATAGTAGAAAACTGCGACGACGAAAAGGACATAGGAACGGAGGCGGCCGCGGTGGGCCCAGGGAGCGCGCACGTTCGTTCCCTGCCCCGGCGAATCGGGGACGCTTGCCTGATTATCGGGGCTCAAGCCCAAAGAACTCACCTCAGGGCCGCATGGCCCGCACGCTTTTCCGCATTGGATGCAGGCGACTTCAGAAAGTCGAGGAAAGCTGTGATTGCCTTAACCTTCGGTGTAGAACTGCGCCATATTGCGGAACTTCTTTTGCCGCGCTGCAACCAACTCGTCGATGGGCATTGCTTTCAGCTCCGTCAGATGTTTCTTTAAAGCAGCGCCCAGAATTCCCGCGCCCGTCTCCCGATCCATATGGATGCCCTCCGGGGGCTCGGGAATGATTTCATCTACGCAGCCCAGCGCCGCCACCTCCGGCGCGGAGATGCGCATGGCTTCGGCGGCAAGCTGTTTGTGCCCCGCATCCCGCCACATGATGGCTGCGCAGGACTCGGGCGTGATGACGAAGTAGAGTGCGTTTTCGAGGATCAGCACGCGATCGGAAACTGCCAGCGCAAGAGCGCCGCCGGAACCGCCCTCGCCGCTGATCACCGAGATGGTAGGCACGCGCAGCCGCGCCATCTCCAGGATGTTGCGTGCAATTGCCTCCGCCTGGCCACGCTCCTCGGCGCCCAAGCCCGGAAACGCGCCGGGCAGGTCGATGAAGCTGATGGCCGGACGACCGAATTTTTCCGCAATTTTCATGCAGCGCAGCGCCTTGCGATACCCCTCGGGATGGGGCATGCCGAAGTTGCGGCGCACGCGTTCCTTGGTCGTGCCGCCCTTGCGGTTGCCGATCACCATCACTTCTTCGCCTTGCAGCCGGGCCATCCCGCAGGCGATCGCCTCATCGTCGCCGAAGGCACGATCGCCGTGAATTTCGCTGAAATCGGTGAAGGTCCGCTCGATGAATTCCATCGGATAGGGCCGCTGCGGATGCCGCGCCCGCTCAATTCTGGCCCAGGCCGGCGAAACCGCCTGCGCATGGTGGGAACTCGCTGTCTCTTGTTCGCTCATGGAGTGCTCGGGCCGCACGGTGTTATCCGTTCGGCCCTGGAGTGATTTTATAGGCCGCGGGCGGCTGCGACAAATGGTAAATCAGGAACTTAGAGCCTGTTTACGATCTTTGGACCTGATACGACGAGGACTCCGCACAGTTATATGCAATCGGTTCTCCAGAGCGGTAGTGGTGGAGGATGGAGCGAAGAAGATCCTATCCAAGCGACATCAGTCGAGAGCAATTC
>JAKABE010000248.1 GCA_021801945.1 Acidobacteriota bacterium | reverse complement strand
CGTTGTCCTGCCAGGGATTGTGGGACGCGGAGATGACCACGCCGGCGTGGAATCCGTGCGTTCGCGCCAGAAAGGCGACGGCAGGCGTGGTGATGATGCCGGCGCTTTCAACCTGCGTGCCGGCGGCGCGCAAACCGGCGGCGAGCACGGCCGCGATCCAGGGGCTGGACTCGCGCGTGTCGCGGCCCAGAAGAACACGGGGCTCGGCCGCCATCTTCCGCAGCGAGTGCGCCAGCGCGAGACCGGTGGCATAGATCGTGGTGGGGTCGAGCGGCGTCTGCCCGGCGATGGCGCGAATGCCATCCGTGCCAAAAAGTCTGCGTGTGTTGGCTGCGCACATCATCGGTCCTCTTTGTCCTCGTTGTCAGCATCGGCAGGGCTAAGCGCAATGGCTTCGACGCGGCTGCGGAAGGCGCCGGCGGCCAGCCGCGTGGTGACGGCATCGCCGGGAGCGAGCTGCGCGGCGGAACGGATGAGCGCGCCCTCGGCGCTCAGGACCAGAGCATAGCCGCGGTCGAGAACCGCCAGCGGCGAAAGCGAATGCAACTGCGCATCAAGAGTGCCCAGCGCGGATGCATAGCTTTCCAGCATCCGTTCGAGCGATCGCTCGAGCCGAACCCGCAGCCCCAGCAGATGCTCGCGGGCCTGGGACATGCCCTGGCGAGGATCGTGGCGCAGCACAGCCGCGGCCAGTTCCGCGGTGCGGTCCTGCCGCTGGCGCAGGACGCCGGTAACGGCTGACTCCAGCCGGAATGAAAGGTCGTCAAGCCGCTGGGCCAGGCGATGAAGCAGTGCGGCCACGCGCGATTCAGCGCGGCGGTCAGCCGCGCACCGCGCAAAACGCTGCCGGGCCTGCAATATCTGAAATCGGGCTGCGCGTTCCAGCCGGTGCGACTGCGTAGCCAGGTGCTCAGCGATCTTGTGCTGCGCCTCGGTGACCAGTTCGGCTGCCGCTGAAGGCGTGGGAGCGCGCAGATCGGCGACGAAGTCGGCGATGGTGAAGTCGGTCTCGTGCCCCACCGCAGAAACCACAGGCAGCTTGCTCGCTGCAATTGCGCGCGCCACGCGCTCGCTGTTGAAGGCAGCCAGATCTTCCAGCGAGCCTCCGCCGCGCGCCACCACAATAAGATCGACGAGACCGCAGGCGTTCAGCTCCGCCAGGCCGGTCTCGATCTCACCGGCCGCGGATTCTCCTTGCACGGAAGCTGGATAGAGAACAACGCTGAGGCCGGAGTGGCGGCGGCTGACGATGTTCAGAAAGTCGCGGAGAACGGCACCGGTCGGGGAAGTGACGATGCCTACCGTGCGCGGAAAGGCAGGCAGCGGGCGCTTGCGTGCGGAGTCAAAGAGCCCCTCGGCCTTGAGGCGCTCCCTGAGCTGCTCAAAGGCAAGCTGCAGCGAACCGGCCCCCACCGGCTCCATGGTTTCGGCGACGAGCTGCATCTGGCCGCGCTGCTCATACACGCTCACGCGGCCGCGCACCAGAACGCGCAGCCCGTCTTCGGGGCGGAAGCGGAGAATCATCGCTTGCCGCCGAAAAAGCACGATGGGAAGCTGAGCCTCAGCGTCCTTGAGAGTGAAATAGACGTGGCCGGAAGGCGCGGGACGATAGTTGGAAATCTCGCCCTTCACCCAGACGTCGCCGAACTCCTCTTCGATCAGGTTGCGAACCTGGGAAACCAGTTCGCGGACCGGCCAGATGCGTCGATGGCTGCGCGGCTCCTCAAAGTTGAGGTCCAGTTGGGACGCAAATGGATCCAGCGAGGCCACTGCAGATGAGTGTAATCGCTCGGTTCCGCAGTAGGTTACTCGCGGCCCTCGATGATCGCGCGCAACTCGATGGTAATCGCGGCCAAGCGTGGACTGAGAGCCGGATCGGGACCCTCTTTCCCCCCGTATGCAACTTCCAGCTCCCGCGCCAGCCCGGTACAGCGCGCCAGATTGAAGGTCCCCAGCACGCCCGCCAGTTTGTGCGCGGCGTCGTGCGCGGCTTCCTGCTGCGAGGCGGTGAGCTTGTGGGCATCGAAGGCCACGGCGGCCCGCTCAAGCACCGTCACGCGCTCCAGTATTTCGGGCAGGAACTTGGCCCAAATTCTATCGAGCGTCTTCGCAAACCTGTCAGCTCTTTCTTGATCTTCGACGTCTTCCATGATGCGAGGCTCCTCAATTCCAGCCCAGCACCCCCGCAATCTGCGCTGAGAGTGTGAGCGGATCAAAAGGCTTGAAAAGAATGGCGTCAACGCCCAAATCCGCGAAACGCCGTTGGTCGGTGCTCTGCACCTTGGCGGTCAGCAGCAGCACCGGAATCTTGGCCGTGACTGGGTTCTTGCGCAACTCGCGAAAGGTAGTGGGCCCATCCATGCCCGGCATCATCACATCCAACAGAATGGCATCCGGTTGGTGCTCCATGGCGCGGGCAACGCCCTGCCCGCCCGAGCTGGCGACGATCACCTCCCAACCTGCCACGCTCTCCAGGCTCAAGGCAGCTACTTCACGGATGTCGTCCTCGTCGTCGATGATTAGAATCTTGCGCGCCACGACTCAATTCCCTCCGAAACTATTGTGAAATGCAAGCCGGGCGTTGTCGATGCCAACCAGCCGCCCCGCGGTTTACGGGTTCGGTGCAGGCGGCACCGGCGGCGAAGCCTCAACCACCGGCCGGAGCTCGCTGGCGCCTGCCGTGTGCCCGGTTTCTTTGGCTGAACCCCTATCCTCCGGCTCGATATTACGCGCCTCGAAGAGTGCAGGCTGATAGGGCAGAAACACGCGGAACGTCGAGCCTCGGAGGGGATTTCGCTCTGCCCAAATACGGCCCGAGTGTTGCAGCACGATCGTCCGGCAGATGGCCAGCCCCAGGCCGCTGCCGCCCTTTTGCCGCGAATCGGAGGCGTCCACCTGTTGAAAGCGGCCAAAGATGGCTTCCAGCTTGTCGGCGGGAATGCCGCGTCCCTGGTCGATCACCGAGACGGTCACGCCGCTCGCGCCCGGCCGCAGCATCACCGAAACCGTGGAGTTAGGCGGCGAAAACTTAATGGCGTTGGAGAGCAGATTGGTAAGTACCTGCAGCAGGCGGTCCGGATCGGCGGCAATCTCGGCCTCCGTGCTGTCGTGTATCAACCGCACGCCGCCCGCCTCGGCCACCGGCTGCATGCCGTCGATGGCCTGGCGCACAAGCTCGGCCAACTGCACTGGACGAAAGGCGAGCGGTTCGCGCCCGCTCTGTATGCGCTCCAGGTCGAGAATGTCGTTGATCAGCCGGACCAGCCGGTCAGAGTTGGCCAGCGCGATCCGCAACAAGTTGGCCGCCTTGTCGTTCACCTCGCCAAGAATGCCCGAGGAGAGCAAGCCAAGGGAACCGCGGATGGAGGTAAGCGGCGTGCGCAGTTCGTGACTGACCGTGGAGATGAACTCGTCCTTGAGACGGTCAAGGGCGTAACGCTGGCTAATGTCGCGAAAGCTGAGCACCGAGCCCGAAAAACGTCCCTGATCCAGAATCGGCGTGAAAACGTACTCCGCCGGGAATACGCTGCCATCGGCGCGGAAGACCGTGTCCTCGCCGGCCGTGGCCTTGCGGTCCACAGCGCCCCTGCGCAGTTGGCAATCCTCGCCGCAGCGGTGTTCCGGCGAGGCGTTGCCGTGCAGCAGTTCGTGCACCGGCTTGCTGGTTAGCGATGAAACCTCGGCCCCCAACAGCCGCGCGGCCGCTGGGTTGGCAAAGCTCACCAGGCCCTGCCGGTCCATCCCACAAATGCCGTCCGCCACTGAGTTGAGCAGAATCTCTTGCTGCCGGGTCAGCTCCTCGGCCCGGCCCTGCTCCTGGGAGTGAGCCAGTATCTGTCCCAAAGACGCTGCGGCGGTCTCCAGCGCGGCCATGGTTTCGCTGTCCTCGCGCAGGCGGGAATGGCAATAGAATTCGATGACCGCCAATACACTATTGCCCAGGCGCACCGGCACGGCCCACCCGGCTGCCATCTGCTGGCGTTGGGCAAACTGGATGCGCGGGCTCGCAGGCGCTGCAGCCAGATCGGCGATCCAGACCGTGCGACCCTCCTTCCACGCACGCTCCGGCAGCTCACTGCCGCCGGCCATCGTCAGCCCCATACTTTCTTGAATGAATGCGTCGGCCCGGCCACCGGGCGCGCCCCACGCCGTACCGAACTCTAGCCGCCTCTCCTTACCGTTCACCGTCCATTTGATGGCTACATCCCAATCCTGGGAGATGCACAAGGCCTCCAGAATGCGCGTGGCCGCAGCCTTGGAGGTGAGATTCTCCGCCACGATCTGGCTGACCACCAGTTGCAGCGCCAGGCGATGCTCGCGCTGCTTTTGCTGCGTCACGTCGCGCAACAAACAGCGCACCGCTAGCGGATTGCCGGCCTTTTGACGTTGGCTCAGGCTCAACTCCAAATCGAAGATGCGCCCGTCGGATGTGCGATGGCGCAGCGCCGCACGTTCCACCGCCTGGCCGTCAAGCGCGCGGCGGAAGAGTGCCGCCGCCTGACTCCGGCAACTGTCCGCGAAAAGTTCCTCGAAAGAAACTGTGTTCAGCAAGGCCGTATGATCGAGGCCAAAGCACCGCTTCCAGGCGGGGTTGGCATAAAGAAAGCGGCCCGCTGGACTGAGCGTCGCGATCATCTCGCTTGAGTTCTCGAACAGGTCGCGGTAGCGCTCCTGAGATTCGCGCAGCGCCTGTTCCTGGCGCATGCTCGCGCTCTTATCCACGGCCGCGGCCACCACGCCCGCCAGCTCCCCGTTCACCCGCAGACCAGAGATCAACAGCGCGGCTGGAAAGACGGAACCGTCCTTGTGGCGCAACTGCATGTCAAAGTTCGGCGCCACGCTGGGCGGCAAAGCGCGCATGCAATCGAAGAGCGCCGCCCCCCAGTTCGAGGACGCCGGTTCAGCTCTTGGCAGGCCGTTGCGCTTCTCCATCTCCGCAACCAGGCGCTGCCCTTCACCCGGAGCCAGAATCTCCATTGAGTCCCACGCTCGGCCGAGCAGCTCGGCGGCACGGTAGCCAAGCAGGCGCTCCGCAGCCGGGTTGACGTAGTTCACGCGGCCATCGGAATCCACGGCCAGAAGCGCCGGGCCGACCGAGTCGAGTACCTCCTTCAATCCCTCGCCGGAGGGCGCCGGCGAGCTCACGCGGCGAGCCCGAATCGCCACCCGGACGCTTGGTACGGCAAACACCGCTGCCGCGGCTAACATCACCAGCTCGTCCATGCGCAGCCCGGTCAAGCGCTGGCCATCTGCCAGTGCCGCCCCCACGGCAGCCGCCGCCAATGCGATGGCCACCAGCACAAGCACCGGCCAAAGCACGGAACCGCCGCCCTGGTCCGCCGGCTTGGCTCCTGTTGCCTCGATCTCCTTCGGCTGGCCTTCCATCACCCTCCCCGCAGCGCATAGATCGCTTGCCGTCCTTCAAAGCGATTGAAAGGATTGACGGCCCCTTCGCTGCCCTGGTGCGCAACCTCACCTTGTTGAACCCGGCCTTCGCCGCCCTGAACTCTGTTTCCCCCAATCCAGATCCAAC
>JAKABE010000247.1 GCA_021801945.1 Acidobacteriota bacterium | reverse complement strand
ATCATCCTGCGCAACAAAAAGGCGCTGGAACAGGTGCAGGTCTGCCTGGGCGTACCTGCGCCCCCCATCACGGACAAGGACCGCTACTCGGCACTGATCCTGAACACGGTGCTCGGCGGCGGCATGAGCTCGCGGCTCTTCCAGACGATCCGCGAAGAGCGCGGCATGGCCTACTCCATTTACTCCGACCTGAGCCCTTACCGCGATACCGGCACTCTGTGCGTGTATGCGGGCACCTCGGCGAGCAAGGCGCTTCAGGTGATTGACCTGGTGCTGGCCGAGTTCCGCAGCCTGAAGGAGACGCCGCTCAGCGACGAAGAGCTGACTCGCGCCAAGGACCAGCTCAAGGGCAACATCCTGCTGGGACTGGAGAGCTCGAACTCGCGCATGGCCAACTTGGCGCGACAGGAGATGTACTTCCACAAGTTCTTCTCTGTCGACGAGATCATAGCCCACATCGACGAGGTGGACGCCGATCAGGTTCAGGCGATGGCGCGGCGCCTCTTTGATCCGGCTCGAATCGCGGTCACTCTTCTGGGCCGCCTGGACGGCATCAAGCTGAACCGCTCGATGCTGAGCTGCTGAGGCTCTACCTGGTTTTTCCAGAAGCGGTGAGCCACTCCATCAGGAAGCCGGAACCAGAAAGTCCGCGAAGACAAAGCCGTCTCGGGCTACGACTTCACCATTGGCAAGCGGCAGAGGCGCCGAGAACATGGGGCCGGCGTAGACGCAAGTGTGAAATTCTCCGCGCTCGCCGCAGGGATCGGTGGCGGCAGGGAAGCCGCGCAGCAGATCGCTTTCGAACTCGCGCCCGGCAAAGGCGGCGGGCAAATGTTTTGTATCCACACAGGAGATGCGCGCGCGCAGCCCGGCGGCGATCATCTCCCGGGCCAGCGCATCGGTGGGAATCTGCCATAGAGGAAATAACGGCTCTAGTCCGGTGGGGGCAAGCTGCCGCTCACGATAGGCGCGCACATCTTCGAGGAAGAGATCGCCAAAGGCCACCGCATTGATGCCTTCGTCGATGGCGCGCTGGCAGACCTCGGCCATCTTTTGTTCATACACATCATTGGGGCAGGGCCAGGGCAGGGGCACTGTCCGCAGCGGCAGTTGCGCGGCGGCCGCTTGCGCCTCCAGCACGGTGCGCCGCACTCCGTGCATGGCCACGCGATCGAACTCGGCATTGACGGTGGTCAGCAGGCCAACGATTTCGATGGCCGGATCGCGGCGCAATGCGTGCAGCGCCCATGCGCTGTCTTTGCCGCTGCTCCAGGAAAGCAATACCCGCTTCATACGACGATCATAGCCGCTGGAAATTGCGCGCCGTCGCGTGAAGCCGCGTCCCTACAGGCAATGTGCTTTGCTAAAGAGCCGTCGGGGCAAGTGTAAGAGCTGCTAAGAGCTAAGACTCAATATCTAAAGGTTGTGATGGCTGCAAGCTAGAAGAGCTGCCTTACGAGCGTTTCGTTTCACACCCGCGTCTAATCGGTGTAGCATTCTTTGAGAGTGGGCCTGAGCGTTCTGGTCCGTTCCGAGAGGCGCTGGAAATCCATGAAACGCATCTTTTTGCTCTCTGCCTTCCGCCGCGACGCCGCTGCTCTATTTCCGGCAGTTCCCGGCATCACGACACGCCGGCCCTTCGGGGCATCGTCTTCAGAGCCGAACGGTTTCACGCTGATGGAACTGTTGATCGTCATTGCCATCATCCTGATCCTGATGCTCATGGCTATCCCGACCTTCGGCACGCTGAAGAAGAGAGCCAATGAGACATCGGCCATCAATTCGGTGCAGGCCATCACCAAGGCAGAGATTGAGTATGAATCCACCTATCCGGCCAACGGTTATGCCTGCTCACTGACGGCACTGGGAGGCGATCCCAGCGCCGGCCCTCCCTCACCTACGGCTGCGCAGATTCTGAATGGCGATCTGATCTCGGGATTCAAGTCCGGCTACAACTTTAAGATCGGCAACTGTACCAAGGTTTCTGCCAACGGCACTGACCGCATAACCGGCTATACCGTAACCGCCGTTCCTGAAACCGTAGGCAAGACCGGTGACCGAGGCTTCTGTAGCGACCAGTTCGGAACCATCAAGTACGATCCCACTGGCGGCACCAACTGCACCCAAAATCTGCAATGAGCGCCTATACGCCCTTGCGCCGCGGCGGTCACTTTCTGGCGGCCGCATTGATCTCCGCCACCCTTTTTGCTCAGACGCCCGCGCCCTCTGCAAAGCAGCTGGCCGCGCGTGTCGATCACCATTACAACCATCTGCGCTCCCTGCAAACCGAATTTACCGAGACTTATCAGGGGATGGGCATGGAGCGAACTGATAGCGGTACTCTGCTTCTGGAAAAACCCGGCCGCATGAAGTGGGAATACGACTCGCCGCAGGGGAAGATTTTTCTCCTCGACGGCAAATACGCGTGGTTCTACTCCCCCGGCAATCCGCAGGTCCAGCGGATTGCCGCAAAGGACCTCAACGATTTGCGCTCTCCGTTGCGCTATCTGCTTGGGCACACCGAGCTTGAAAAGGAGTTCGCCAACCTGACTGCGACACCGGCCCCAGATGACTGCTTCACCTTGGCCGGTCAGCCCAAGGACGCACAGAATCGCATTGCGCGGGTTGCATTGACGGTCACAGCCCAGGGGCTCATTACCGCAATTGCCATTCAGGAAGCCGATGGTGCGCTCACCCGCTTCATCTTTACCCGCGAGCGGCCTAACGTTCCCATTCCGCCTGGGACATTCCACTTTACGCCTCCGCCCGGTGTGCCTGTCGTCAAAGGACTACCGCCAGTATGAATGCTGCCGCGTCTGCGGCAATAGCGCACGGAAGCCATAAGCATTGAAGGCAGGCCTCAAGGGTCTGTCTTCAATGCTTATGGCTAGCTCAAGGGTGGCGTGTCAGAAGAATCGTCAGGTATTCGTTGCTGATTGGTTTGCGCTGGGTCTGCTCTTCGCGCTCTGTGAAGGAAAGACGCGTGGATTTTGCGCTCTTGCCCAGGCGCGCTGCCCGAGGGCCATGGTTTTTGCCCATGGCCAGAGAGATTCGTAGACCGGCCTTCACCATCGCCGGGCCATGGCCCGCTAACACGATTGGGATGGCGGCGACGGGAGCCAGCTTTTCCGAGTTCTAGGAACGAGGAGTGACGCATACCGGAGTTCGCGGCGCACGAACTCTGTGGGTTGGGGTGGATACGGGGTGTCTGCTAGCGACGAGCGACAAGGAAGTCGAGGAAATTGGCTATCCACCTCAATCGTGTTAACAGACCCTAGGTGAGGCACTAACGATTTGGCAGAGTATGGCGCCGTTACGCGTCTAACTTGTCTGCTAGATTTACTTCTTACCTGGTTGCGCGGGGGCGCTGATGGGAGCCGGCTTGCCGCCTTCCAATACCGAGTGCGAACCGGTTGAGCGCTGATACATCACGACCAGGGTGGCTGACGTACACATGAAGATAATCGCAGACCATGTGGTGAGCCGCGTAAGTACGGTAGCAGCGGCGCGAGGACCAAAGGCTGTCTGTGAACCCTGGCCGCCGAACGCACCCGCCAGATCCGCCGAGCGCCCCTGCTGGATCAGCACTACGCCGACCAAAAAGAAGCTCACAATCACGTGGACGACAATGACGAAGTAGAAGAGAATGTGCATCTTTAATAAGCCGCTTTCCAGGCCCGTCCGCTGGCCCGCGCCTGAATCGATGGTGCGGAAGGCGGGACTTGAACCCGCATGCCTGTTCGGCGCCACCCCCTCAAGATGGTGTGTCTGCCAATTTCACCACTTCCGCACTCGGTGAACCCACCCAGTATAACAAAGCCGCCAATGCCGGGAAACTGCGCCCGGCGCGCCTTGGGGAAGGAATCAACAACCCACTCAAACGAGAGATTTTCTGTGAGTTACAGGACGGGAAAATGCTTCGCAAGTGTCGCGACACAAACAGAAGGTTGCGTTGACTTTATACCTCAGTTTCGTTATTCTGGAAACCTTGCGCGGTGTTGCAGGGTTGGTGTGCTTTGGCATCCGACCTGGCCGTTGAAGACCTCCGGCAGGAGACGCCGGGACCGGCCTCCGGCTGCTGGATGTTTGTGCTCGTCCGGCGAGTTGAGCCAGGGGTCCTTGTTTATGCAATTCCTGCGCTCCTCACCCGAACAGGCGTGTTTGGCAGTGGGAAGGTATCTGGCCCTGGCGGGTTTTGCGCGGGTCAACGTGGATTGCGCCACGAAGGGTGGCGATGGGTTTGCTGGCACGGCGGTTTCGGGCTGCATCCCTGCAGATTTTTGTGGTTTAGAGGGAAGAAGAGATGTCGACCTTTGTTCCAAGCGGCAAGGAGATTGTCCGCAAGTGGTATGTGATGGACGCTGAGGGTGAAACCCTCGGCCGGCTGGCCACCAAAGCGGCGAGCGTATTGAGCGGCAAGCTCAATCCTCAGTACGTGCCGTACATCGATACGGGCGACCACGTGATTGTGATCAACGCCGAGAAGGTGCGCTTGACCGGTCTGAAGGACCAGAAGAAGGTCTATCGCCGCTATACCGGCTATCTCGGCGGCCTGCGCGAAGAGTCCTTCACGCGCCTCATGAGCCGGCGTCCAGAAAAGATTTTAGAGGAAGCGATCAGGGGCATGTTGCCGAAGACCAAATTAGGCCGCAGGATGGCCACCAAGCTCAAGGTCTATCGCGGCGATAAGCATCCCCACCAGGCGCAGCAGCCGGTGGCGTTGTAAGAGCAGCTATTGGCTCTCAGCTAGTTTCAAGCGAGGGCGGATGGCCGTGAGGTAACAGAACGATTTGATTTGGGCACGATGAAGCTGAGAGCTGACGGCTGAAAGCTGAAATCTAGGAGAAGGAATGGCGGATCTGGTTCAGTACTACGGAACGGGGCGGCGCAAGTCGGCCATCGCCCGCGTGTTTCTGCGCCCCGGCGGCGGCGAATGGAAGATTAACGGCGAGGCGTTTGAGGTCTACTTTGTCACCGAGCAGCAGCGCGCGTCCGCGAAGCGCACGCTGGCTGTTGCGGATCTGGCATCGAGCTTCGATGTGGTCACCACGGTGCGCGGCGGCGGGGTGGCCGCGCAGGCTGATGCCGTCAAGATGGGCGTTGCCCGCGCTCTGATCGAGTTCAATCCGGAGCTGCGCAAGACACTCAAGGCCGAAGGGCTGCTGACGCGCGACGCCCGCGTAAAGGAACGCAAGAAGTACGGCCAGAAGGGCGCCCGCAAGCGGTTCCAGTTCTCGAAGCGCTAACGCGCTTCGCACGCTGCAAGCTTTCGGCTTTCAGTGGTCAGCTTTTTCATGCAAGTGCAGGATCCTCGGGACTCCGGAAGAACTGAGTCGGGACGAGCACAAGCTGAAGGCTGAGAGCTGAAAGCCGGTTTTCCAATCTCCCCGCGAGGGGCATCAATCCGGGCCGCACCAAGCTCAGTCCGGATGCAATTCAACAAGGAGGAGTCTTGGCCACCATTACCATGAAGGAGCTGCTCGAAGCGGGTGTTCACTTCGGGCATCAGACCAAGCGCTGGAACCCCAAGATGAAGGAATACATCTTCGGCGAG
>JAKABE010000246.1 GCA_021801945.1 Acidobacteriota bacterium | reverse complement strand
CAACGCCTTCTTTGTGGCCGCTGAGTTTGCCCTGATCTCCGTCCGCGACGCGCGCATCGAGCAACTCCTCGCCGCCAAGGTTCCGGCCGCGCGCGCCGTGCGCCGCCTGCAGCGCAACATTGACGATCTGCTGCCCGCCGTGCAGCTTGGCGTCACCCTTTGTTCGCTGGCGCTAGGCTGGATCGGCGAACCTCTTGCTGCCTCCATTCTCGCTGGCTGGCTGGGCGCGCTGCCCCACGCCCGCTTCTATGCCCACGTGGTCGCTATCACCCTCGGTTTGGCCCTTATCACCTATCTCACCGTCGTCATCGGCGAACTAGTCCCCAAAGCCATCGCCCTGCGCCGCGCCGAAGGGCTCGCCATGATGGTCGCCCCGCCCATGCTGGCCTTCATGACCATGGTCCGGCCCGCCGTCCACCTGCTGCGCAGCTCCGCCGCCGCGGTTCTGCGCGTCTTCAACCTGCCACTCACAGAGCGCGCCGAGGTGCACTCCGCCGACGAGCTCAAATTCATCGCCACCGCCGCCCGCCGCATGGGTCTGTTGCCCGCATTTCAAGAGACGATCATCCACCGCGCCCTTGAACTCGATGACGTTCCCGTGCGCGAGATCATGATCCCACGCCAGAAGATCTTTTCGCTGCCCTCCAACATGCCCGTCGAGGAGGCGGCCGCCCGCATCGCCGCCCGCCATCACTCCCGCGTTCCCGTCTACGACGAAACCCGCGGTCCCGAGCACATTATCGGCGTTATCTACGCCCGCGATCTGGCACGTCTGCTCTTCTTCCGGGCTTCTGCACCGCGGCACAGCGCCGATGCTCTGCTCCAGCCCGGTCCGGGTGCATCCGGCTCAGCCGCTGCTCCGGTTGCGTCCGCGGCCACCCCCATCTCAACATCACTGGAACCCGCTCCCGCTCATGTGAAATTCCACCCTACCTCCGCCATGACCACGATCACTCCCGAAGCTGCGCCAAGCAGAGCACCCACGGCAACCCCTGCCCGATTGAACCCTCCCTTTGTCGATCTCAAGCTCGCCCAGGTCATGCGCGATATCCTTATCATCCCCGAGACCAAATCCGTGCTCGATCTCCTGCGCGAGTTCCAGCACCGCCGCCGCCATCTCGCCATCGTGGTGGACGAGTACGGCTCTGTCGTCGGCCTAGTCACCTCCGAAGACGCCATCGAACAGCTTGCCGGCGAATTCGAAGACGAGTTTGACGCACCTGCCCAGCCCATCCTCACCACTGCCACCGGCGCGCTGCTGATGGACGGCGGCGTCAACCTTCGCGACCTCGAAACCCAGATGGATTGGCGCCTGCCCCGCGACGGCGGCGTGGAGACGCTAGCCGGATTCCTCCTCTACCGCCTCGGCCACATCCCCAAGCCCGGCGAATCCGTCGTCCACGAGGACCGCCGTCTGACCGTAGCTGTCATGGACGGCCGCCGCATCGCCAAGATCCGCGTCGAGCCAGTACGCAGTGCAACTCCACCATCTCAAGACTGAAGGCTTCTTGCGCCCATAGCTGGCGAACCATGATCCCGCCACTGCAGCCGGCAATCCGCGCCGCAACTGCGCAGCTACGCCACGTTGACGGAACGTTTACAGGCAGCGATGGCTGGCCGCCACAACACATTCACCGCACCGGAGCCGGCGCTTAGCGTATCAGAGCGCTGACGTGCGCGCCGATATAGTACGGCCAAACGACGATTGCCAGAACGCCCTTCCAGAAGCTCAGGCGCAGATACCCGATGGTGAAGAGCCAGGCGGCAAAC
This sequence comes from Acidobacteriota bacterium, assembly GCA_021801945.1. Next base: position 3,800 of record JAKABE010000246.1, on the reverse strand, counting down.
CACAGCATTCCCGCCAGCGAGTGCTGTTCGATCCTGATCTTGGGCGCATTCTTCGTGCAGGCTTCTGTTCCCACAGCCAAACCTCCGGCGCGTTTGCTTCCGAGTCTGAGCCGGTGCAGTTCCCGAGTCTGTGACGCTTGGCACCGAGACTGGTGGGTTCGCGGGATCTGCGCTGCTGGCGAAGGAGACCTGCGTTGCCGACAAGCGTGTTCCCTCCCGCTCTCGTCGCATGGAAGTGCAATTCAGTCCAGAAGTCGAATCGCGCCGGGCCGTGCGCGCGGCGCGGCGGCCCGGAACGTCAAAAATCCTTGACCCACGAACTGGTGGGCGAGCGGTTGCGGCGCATTCTGGGTTAGTACCTCTGGAACCGCAGTAATATCCGGTTATGCAGAACGCCCGCCGCATGACGGGCAATTGCAGAAGGGACAACGTTTACTGTCCCCGTCCCGCTTCACAACGAGGTGCGGCGGGGCACGCCGCAGGGCAGGATCCGCCAATCCAGGCTTGCCAAATCCTTCTTTGAGTCTGACTAACATTGGGCCAGTCACGCGTTCGCTTCGCACCCGGCTGCTAGAATTTCCTTTGAGTCCCAACAGAGAGAGACACTGCGTGGCCACAACCCAATCAGTCTCAACGAAATCTCCGCTCACCTTTCAAGACCTGCTCTTCCGTTTGCAGGCATTCTGGGCCGAGCGAGGCTGCGTGCTCCAGCAGCCCTACGACGTGGAGGTAGGCGCGGGCACCATGGCGCCGGAGACCTTTCTGCGTGTGCTCGGACCCAAACCTTACCGCGTCGGCTACGCGCAGCCCTCGCGGCGGCCTGCCGACGGCCGCTACGGCGAAAACCCCAACCGGCTCTTCAAGCACACCCAGTTCCAGCTCATCCTCAAGCCGCCGCCGGAGAACGTGCAGGAGCTTTACCTGGAGTCGCTCGAAGCCATGGGCATCGACCTCGCGCACCACGACCTGAAGTTCGAGGAGGACAACTGGGAGTGGCCCGCGGGCGGCGCCTGGGGCGTGGGCTGGCAGGTGATGCTCGACGGACTGGAGATCACCCAGTTCACTTACTTCCAGCAGTGCGGCGGGCTCGACCTCGATCCCATCTCGGCCGAGCTCACCTACGGAATGGAGCGCATCGCGGCGTTTCTGCAGGACGTGGATTCGATCTACGACATCGTGTGGGCGCGCGATCCCGAAACCGGCGCCGCGGTCACCTACGGCGATGTGCGTCTGGCCGAGGAGCTGCAATTCTCCGTCTACAACTTCGAGACGGCCGAGATCGACAAGCTCTGGACACACTTCAATCTGTACGAGGCCGAAGCGCAGACGCTGCTCACGCAAGCAAACTCGCTGATGGCCGGCGCAACCGCCAATGCCGTGGAGAAGCGCCGCTTTCCGCTGCTGGCCACGTATGAGCTGGCGCTCAAATGCTCGCACCTGTTCAACCTGCTCGATGCGCGCGGGGCCGTCAGCGTCACCGAGCGCGTGGGCGTCATTGGCCGCATCCGCAATTTGGCGGTGGGCGTGGCGAAGGCGTATGCGCAACAGCAAGCTGTGGAAACGAGTTCTTAGATCTCGACTCCCGACTTTCAGCTTGCTGGTTACACATGGATACCGCTTCAGGCAGCACGAAAGAAGCTGACGGCTGAAGGCCGAAAGCACATTCAGCAATAGAGAAGTTTAGGAAGTGCACGAACTTATGTCTGATTTCTTATTTGAACTCGGCCTCGAAGAGGTCCCCTCCCGCATGATCGCCGCCGCGGAAGCCGAGTTGGGCCGCCGCGTCAACGATCTGCTCACGCGCGAGCGGCTGCTCGCCGAGGGCGGCAAGCTCAGCACCTACTCCACGCCGCGCCGCCTGGCTGTTCTGGCCGAAGGGGTTCTGGACAAGCAAGCCGACACCGAGGAGCAGTTGACCGGCCCCTCATGGAAGGTGGCCTTTAAGGACGGAGCGCCCGCACCCCCTGCCCAGGCTTTTGCCAAGAAGGCCGGCGTCCCAGTCGCCGCTCTCCAGAAGATCTCCACCCCCAAGGGCGAATATGTGAGCGCGACGGTCAAGCGTCCCGGCCGCACCGCGGCTGCGATCCTGGCCTCGGAACTGCCCAAGGAGGTCCTCGCTCTTTACTGGGCCAAGAACATGTACTGGCGCGCGGGAAAGCCGGAGCGATTCGTCCGCCCGGTGCGCTGGGTGGTGGCCCTGCTCGACGCCAAGATCGTTCCCCTCGAAATCGCCGGCATCGCCGCCGGCCGCGAAAGCCGCGGCCATCGCGTACTGCACGGAGCAAAGCCCGTCGTCATCGACACGGCACGGAACTACTCCAAAGCTCTGCGCGGCGCAGCTGTGGTTGTGGAGGTTGCCGAGCGGCGTCAGATCATCCGCAAGGCCCTGGACGCCACCACGCGCACTATCCCCGGCGCGCGCTGGCGCGAAGACGAGCCGCTGGTCGAAACCGTCGTTCATCTCACCGAGTGGCCCACGGTCATCCTGGGCGGCTTCGAGCCCGAGTACCTGGCCCTGCCCGAAGAAGTCCTGGTCACCGTCATGCGCGACCACCAGAAGTATTTCGCCGTGGAAGACGCAAACGGCAAATTGGCGCCGCATTTCCTCGCGGTGCTGAACACGCGCGTGGATGAGAAAGGTGCGGCCATCATCCGCCACGGCAACGCCCGCGTGCTCCGCGCCCGCTTCAAGGATGCGCGCTTCTTCTGGGACTTCGACCAGAAGACGCCGCTGGCCACACGCGTCGAGAGCCTGGAACACGTCACTTTCCAGAAGGAGCTGGGCAGCTACGCCTGGAAGACCGAGCAAAACTTGCGGGTCACTGAAAACCTGACCCGTAAGCTGTACAGCGACTACAGCGTCTCCTTTGACATGTACCGGCTGACGAACGCCGTGCGCCTGGCCAAGACCGACCTCACCACCGAGCTGGTAAAGGAGTTTACCGAGCTGCAAGGGGTGATCGGCGGGCTCTACGCGCGCGCGCAGGGATTGGGCGAAACGGTCGCCCGCGCCATCTACAGCCAGTACATGCCTGCTTCAACCGAGGATGCCATTCCGGCCACCGTCGAAGGCCAGGTGCTGGGACTGGCCGATCGCATCCAGACCATCACGGCCATGTTCGCCATCGGCAACGCGCCCACCGGCTCCAAAGATCCATTCGCCTTGCGCCGCGCCGCCAACGGCGTGGTGAAGATCCTGGCCGAGTCGAAGCTGCCGCTGACGCTGACTGAGGTTGTGGATGCTGCCGCGGCAGGCGAGAGCGGCAACAAGGATAACCGGGAGCAGGTCGCGACCTTCCTGCGCGAGCGGCTGAACTTCTACCTGAAAGATGTGCGCGGCTTCGCCTACGACGTAGTGAACGCGGTGCTGGCCGCGGACGCCGACGACGTGCGCGACGCCATCGCCCGCGCCCGGGCCCTCACCGCGGTGCGCGGCTCCGAGGACTTCGCCGCCATCTCCGCCGCCTTCAAGCGCATCAAGAACATCCTGCGCCAGGCCGCGGAAAAGGGCTTTGCCGTGGGCTCGCCTGTGGGCGTTCAACTCGCGCCCGATGCGCGGCGGCTCGCCGACGAGGCCGCCACGCTGGCGCCCGAGGTAGCGAGCCTGCGTCAACTGCGCACTTACAGCGAGGCGCTCGCCCTCATCGCCACGCTGCGGCCCGCCGTGGACATGTTCTTCGACAAGGTGATGGTCCTCGACCCAGACGAGAAGCTTCGCGGCGCGCACCTGGGACTCATCAGCGCTGTCCTCAGCAACTTCTCCACCATCGCCGACTTCAGCGAGATCGTCGTCTCCTAGC
>JAKABE010000245.1 GCA_021801945.1 Acidobacteriota bacterium | reverse complement strand
ATAATCGAATCCCCATTTGGCAAACTGCAGGAAGTCCTGATCGTAGTGGCCTTCGCTGCCAGCGTGAAAGTATCTTGGTCCGAGATCGGGATACATGCTACAGCCCGACGTGCCCGCGTCGGTATAGATGCCGGCCTTCAACCCTAGGGAGTGGATGAAGCGGACGATGTTCGCCATGTCTCCGGCGCGCTCGCCGGGGGCCAAGGCTGGCCATTGCTTCGCATCGACGACGATATTCCCTTGGGCATCGCGCTGGCCGGTCCACCAGCCTTCGTCAACATTGATATAGGTATAGCCGGCCTTCTTCATGCCATCGGCGGCCATGGCGCGGGCCTGCTCCATCACGATGCGTGCATCCACGGTGTTGGAGAAGCTGTTCCAGGAGGACCAGCCCATCGGCGGCAGTGGGATAGACGCCGGCTTTTGCCGAGCCTGAGCCATAACCGCGGCTGCGGACGCCAAGATAAAACAAAGAACTGCTGCCGCAACCTCCGGCGCAACTACGGTCACTCTACCTGCCTTCATGCTTCGCTCCTAATTTCCAAACTGCGCGCCGCGAACGGCAAACCCCGGCGACCATCATACTCCGGTTCCTGTAGAGGCCGGGACCGATTTCTGCACGTCCCGATCTGGGCGTCTCGAAGCCAAGGCTTTCGATACGTTCACCCGGCGAGCAAGGTCTAAAATTTGAACCCGTTCTGATTTATCAAATAAAAGTCGACTGCGACTTGCACCCCGCAATACGAGCGGCGCGGCCCAGGAGCGGCAAGCCACACAGCGCATAGAGTGACCGCGACAAAGAGCAGTGTAAAGCCGGCGATGGAATCAATGCCTGGCAGGATGAAGACCCGCTTGCCGATACTGATGACGATTCCTCCCACAAGCGCGAATGCGCAAATGGCTGCTGAACTCGCTTCCCTTCACAGCCGCTCGCGAGCGCGCATGTTCCCAAGCGCCACTTCTTCGGATTTTGCGCTTCGGCGAAGTCGATCAGTTGCGCCAGGGAGCAGGTCGCAGACGGATGGAGCGTGCATGCGTCTTCGGCGCCTTTTGAGCATCGCGTTTAGTCGCCCTTCTCGCTGGGTGAATGCCAGGGATTGCCAAGCGAAACCAGCGCAGACTGCGACACCCCCATGTGCAGGTGCGCCACTTCGTGTTCCACAAAAGCCAGCGTCCGCACTTCAGGCTGGGGGCCCAAACGCCCAACCAGATATACTTCGGTTGTCCGTCGCGAGCGATCGCGGCACTGCGCATAACCTGGCCGGCTTTGAAAATGCCGGTCTGATGGAAAGCGCGGAAGACGATAGAGCCGCTTCCCGGTAGTGCCCAGGTTCTGTTATGGGGAGCTGGCAGTCACGAAATTGATGAAACGTATTCTTTCCGTCGGAGACTTTGCGGCGCAACGGTCATTCAAGCACGCGCAGAAAGGATGCGGCGGGGATCAAGCACGATGCGAGCTTTCCGGTAGGCCGCCACAAGCTCCGCAGCATGGCCACAATGCAGAGAACGTGGTTCACAATCTCTATCTAAGGAAGTTTTCATGCTGACTGCCATGCCGGGCGAATCGCACAAGAGCGAAGTGCCGCCGAGATTGATCCCTGCGGGATTGATGGCCCCATTTGTCCTGGTTACCGTTCTGTTTTTCTTATGGGCATTGCCCAACAACCTGAACGATATTCTGATCCGCCAATTCATGACCTCATTCGCCCTTTCCCGCTTTCAGGCAGGTTTGGTGCAATCGGCCTTTTATCTGGGCTATTTCCTTCTGGCTTCTCCGGCGGCTTTGCTCATGCGCCGCTACGGCTACAAGTTTGGCTTTATCGCCGGCCTGCTCCTGTTCGGCATCGGCGCATTTCTGTTCTGGCCGGCTGCGCTGATCGGCAGGTACGGTTATTTCTTGGGTGCGCTGTTTGTCATTGCCAGCGGCCTCTCGTTTCTTGAAACCGCATCCAATCCGTTCATCGCGCAGATGGGCGATGCCAGGAGCGCGGCGCGCCGGCTCAACTTCGCACAGGCCTTCAATCCGTTGGGCTCCATCTGTGGTGTCCTGGTGGGCACAGTCTTCATCTTTTCGGGTGTGGAGCTCACGCCCGCGCAGGTAGCCGCCATGCGTGCGGCGCACACCTACGCTGCCTACCAGCATGGCGAAACGATGCGTGTCGTGGCCCCCTACGCCTTTATCGGCGCGATTGCGATTGCCTGGGCCATTCTCATCGCCATCACGAAGTTCCCCCGCATTGCGGCCGAGCACGAGGGAGCCGGTGAGGACCACGGCAGCTACCGCGAGTTGCTCAGACAGCCGGCACTGTTGTTTGCCGTCCTCGCCCAGTTTATGTATGTGGGAGCGCAGGTTGGCACCTGGAGTTATTTCATCCAATATATCCAGGACTCGACGCATGAGCATGAAAAGATCGCCGGCTACCTGCTCACTGGCACGCTGGTTGCCTTTGGCGTGGGCCGCTTTGCCTCCTCGGCGATCATGCGCACGGTTCGGCCGCATGTGCTCATGGCCCTTTACGGGGCCATCAACATTCTTCTCTTGGCCGTAGCCGTTGTCTACCCTGGCTGGCTGGGTCTGTGGGCGATTTTCCTCACCAGTTTCTTCATGTCCGTTATGTATCCGACAATCTTCGCGTTGGGAATCCAGGGGTTGGGCCGCAACACCAAGGTCGGCGGAGCATTGATCGTAATGGCCATCGTCGGCGGTGCGGTACTGACACCGGTCATGGGCTTGATCGCACAGAGCACACACCGGATTGCGCTGGCCTATTTAGTTCCATTGGCCGGCTACGTCTTCGTCAGCCTCTATGCCCTGCTTTGGCCGCGCTTGCAGCAAGGTTCAGGCGATGGGGAGGGTTTCACGGGAGAGATGGCGTTGCGCCTGGAAAGCGAGTTGACGAATTCGTCGTCAGGGGAGTTGCGAATGCAAGGCAAACCCTCGACTCTCTGAAGAATCGGTCTTGCAGGTCTTCCATATGGCTGGCGTCATCGGTGATGGACGTCCGTGGAGAACGATCCGGCCCGCCTCAGCAATGGATGGCGGTGGATTCGGCGCGAGGCTCTGCAACCTGCTCCGGAGGCTCGCGGAGGGTCATCACAGGACAGCGCGCGTGGGCCAGAACGCGGTAGACGGTGCGGTCGCGGGTGAGGTTTTCAAAAGTGGATCGGCGGGTGGCGCCGAGCACGATGAGGCTTGCGTGGCGCGCCGAGGCCGTAGCCAGAATTTCGATGGAAGGGTTGCCGTGGACAATGAGCGGCTCCGCGCCTCCGCAGACCGTTCCGGTTTCGGCGGCAAGGATACGCAGTTCCTGCATGGCGGCCGAGTCCAGGCCCGTAGGCAGACCCTTGCATTCCATCTCGTCGATGGGCGGCAAAACGTGGAGCAAAACCACCTTCGCCTTCCGGCTGGCCGCGATCTCGCAGGCAAGCGCCGCACTCGGGCGAGAGGTCTCTCGCAAAGTGGTGGCGTGCAGGACGACGCGTTCGTCTCCACTCGTCACCGGGAGATGAGCCTCAGGACCCACGGTAATGACCGGGAGGTTGACCGAGCGCAGCACTTGCTCTGCCACGGAGCCTAAGAGCAACTTACTGAGCTTGCTCCGGCTTCGGGTCCCCAGAAGCACGCGGTCCGGTCGGAACTGTCGGACGGCGGCCTCAATCTGGTGAGCGGGGTTGCCTTCGCGCACCAAGGCTTCGCAAACGACGTTGGACCGGTGCGCCCGTTCACACCAGGGAACCAGCGCCCGCTCACAAAACTCAAGGACTCCGGCGGTGTCGTAATAGGGCAATCCGGCGGCGTCGGTGGAGATCGTGCCGCTGGCGGCCAGGACATGAAGGAGGATAAGACGTGCTCCGGCTTCCCCTGCTTGTTCCAGGGCAATGGGCATCAGCCGGTCCAGGTCGCCCAGATCGGTGGCGACCAGGATCACCGCCGGCCGGGCCCAGCGTTCGCTGCCAGATCCGGACATGGCGCACACCTCATTCTTGAGGACAGCGTGGCACCGGAGACGCCGCAGGGATGTGCCGGGGCGCACCCCTAAAAGTGATCCAGCTCACATGAACGCCAGGGCGAAACTCTAGATTTGTTGCCGACCTGGACTGCGGCGGCGGGCGGCGGCGCTGCATTTTTAGAGTCGCCTATCGGGGATCGGAAAACCCCACGGCTTCAGTCGGCGGCAGATTGTGCTTTTGTTTTTGAGTCCAGCGTAGCCTCAGCGGCCAGGGTGATTCACAAAAGCGGATCAGGCAACACGGCTGAGGCAGCAATATCGGCCGCAGGGCCGATCGATCCAGCTTCCAGCCGTAACACCGAAGCCACCGGCTCTTAGCCGGTGGTCGATTCACAAAAACTGTGACCGGCGCATGCGAGCAGATATAAGCATTTGTTTTTCTTTTGGTTAGGAGATCTCTTACAGTCTTACCGTTGCGCAGAAGCTGTAACAGAGACAGACCTGAGCCGGTGACTCTTGTATTTGCTCTCGTTTGGCGGGAAGTCGCAGCTTTGCTCATTGATTCCACGAGAGCTTTCAAGAAGTGCGCCACGGCCTTCGGGCGGCCCGGAAAGGGCGGCTTCCGCGATGCGATGTGTTCGATTTACGACCGTTGCGCGCATCGGCCTGCCCCGGCGTGCCATGAGAATGAGGGCTCTGAGGTCCGAAAGAACCTCCTTTTGCGCGCAGCAGGATAACGGCCGCTTTCCGCTCCTTGTCGAGCACTGAAAGGCGTGGAAAGCGGCGCCCTTTTGAAGAACACGCGAGGCCGAGATTCTGCCCGATTGTATCTCAAGCGGAGAACCGCTGAAAGGGCCGACGGCTGCCAATGCCCGTGGGGTGCGCCCCGCTCATATGGAAGTCTCGCAGGCCTCTATCGTCATTTTGCCCCAGACGAGAGAAATGATCTGTAAACGAAATGGCGGCGGATTGCGTAGGGTATGGAGATGCGTTCATCGGTCTGAGGTTGGGGAATGCAAGTCGGGCTTTCGATTCGGATCGTTCGTCCTGACAATTGACGTTCGTGGTCTTCCGGCCCTGCAAAGCGACAACTGGACATCCCGATAAGACGGAGCGCCCCCATCTGTAGGGAGCGGGAGATCGTGGGTGTTGGGTGGGGCCACCGGCCCCGCGCCACAAACACGCGATACGAAACGATGCGGATACGGCTCTAGTACCGTGACTTCGTAGATTCGTAATCAAGGTTGGCACTTTTGCAGGATGCGACAAAGCGTTATAGCGGAAGCATGGGTTGGAACAACGGATTGCAGATTCAGCTTTCGCGTCAGGAACGACAGCAGATCAATGAGATGCTGAGCGGTAGAGTGCAGCCGGTGCGGGTGGTGATTCGAGCACTGGTGCTGCGCCAAATGGATGATGGCCGGTCAACAGTGGAGGCCGGAGCTGGAGTGGGCATTTCGGCCAAGGTGGCTTGGGCGAATGGCAGGCGCTACCTGGAAGGTGGGCTGGAACGTGCCCTCTACGATGCGCCTCGTCCGGGGCAAAAGCCGTTGCTGGATGCCGAGCAGGGGCAGCGCATCATTGCCATGGTATGTGGGCCACCACCGGCAGGTCGAGCGCGCTGGACGGTGCGGTTGATTGCTC
>JAKABE010000244.1 GCA_021801945.1 Acidobacteriota bacterium | reverse complement strand
TGCCTTCTACCACGTACGATGTGGCCACCCTTTGGTGTCAGCTTGAAGCCAGCGTCGAGAGCTTATCGAATCCGGATCTCAAGCGCCTGCTCACCACGCTGCTCGCCGATCCTGCCATCGCCCAGGCCTATCGCGAAGCCCCGGCCGCGCGCCAGCTCCATCACGCCTGGCTGGGCGGGCTGCTGGAACACGTAGTAAGCCTGCTGGATTTGGCGGAGAAGGTGGCGGCGCACTATCCGATGCTGAACCGAGACCTGCTCATCACCGGTGTCGTCCTCCACGATCTGGGCAAGATCCGCGAGCTGGCCTGGGAAGCAGGTTTCGACTACACCGTCGAAGGCGTGCTCCTCGGCCACATCCAGATGGGCGTGGACATGGTGGAAAAGATCATCGCCGGTCTGTCCGGCTTTCCTGACCGCCTGCGCACGCTGGTGTTGCACCTGATCCTCTCCCACCACGGCAAGCTGGAGTTCGGCTCCCCCAAGCTGCCCATGATCCCCGAAGCCCTGGTCCTCAACTTCATCGACGATCTGGACGCCAAGATGCAGGCGGTGAGCAGCGAGTTCGAGAAGTCCGAACGCGAAGGCAAAGGCCCCGATGAGATGACCGGCAAAGTTTGGGCGCTGGACAACCGGCAGTTGCTGAACACGAAGCGGTGGCTGGAAGGTGGGAAGAAATAATCTAAACCAAGCTTTTCAAAATCACAGGCAAACCTCTCTGCCGGGGTCGAAGAGCTGCTGCCCCCTTATGCCAGAGTCTGTTCCCTAGGCCAAAAACCACTCCCACTGCTCGCTGGTCAATGGAACCACCGAGAGCCGCCCCATTGTGACCAAGGGCGAATTTTTGAACAGCGCCTCGGCCTTGATTGCGGCCAGGGTCTTCGGCTGTTTGAGCCGCTTGCCCACCTTCACGCGCACAATGGGAACCTTGGGGTTGGAGGGGTCGACGCTGATGACCGTCCCCGTGCCCACGGCGGTGCGTTCGTCGCCGGTGTGGTAAAAAATCCACTTCGTCCCTACCTTCATTTCGCGCAAGTGCTTCACGGCGGCGGGATTGGTTACCCCATCCCACACCGTCTCCTGGTCGCGCAGAAAATCGTCGAAGGAGTAAACGTCGGGCTCGGATTTGAAGAGGAAGTAAGGCATTACAGTTCTCAGTTCTCCTTGATCATTTCACTGTTGCGGATGGCCAGGAAATGGTGAACATCGAGTGCGAATGCAGGATACACGAATCCCGCCGGTATAGCGGTCTTGGGATTTCAGATTGCGCCGCCTGATCGCCCAAAGCTTTGCCCATTGCCCGCGCCGACAACTGACGACGAAGAGCTGACAACTACGACTGTGAACTACATTACCCGCTGCTCCTTTACAATCAAAAACATATGATCCGTTTCTCTACCGCCGGCGAATCCCACGGCGAGGCCCTTATCGCGCTGATCTCCGGGCTACCGGCTGGCGTCCCCGTCGATCTCGACTTCGTGAACCGGGAGCTGTGGCGCCGCCAGCAAGGCTACGGTCGCGGTGGGCGCATGAAGATTGAATCCGACAAGGCCCACGTGCTCTCCGGCGTGCGCCACGGCAAGACCATCGGCTCGCCCATCGCCATTGAGATTGTGAACCGCGACTGGAAGAACTGGGAGGAGAAGCTACCCGTGGCCGCCGGCGATCCGGCCAAGCATCAGGCGGTGGCTTCGCCGCGTCCCGGCCACGCCGACCTGGCCGGCGCCCTCAAGTACAACTTCCCCGACGCCCGTTACGTGCTGGAGCGCGCCTCGGCGCGCGAGTCCACTGCCCGCGTGGCCGCCGGAGCCTTCGCCAAGCTCTTCTTGCGCACCCTCGGCATCGAGGTCCTGGGCCACGTGATCCGCGTGGGCCGGGTGGAGCTGGACCGCACCGCGGAGTGGGAGGAGATCGCCGCGCTTGCCGCCAAAGACGAGGTGGTCCTGGCTTGCGTCGATTCCGACACCGAAGCCCGCATGAAACAGGAGGTAGAAGAGGCCTCCCGCACCGGCGACACCGTCAACGGCGTCTTCGAGGTGGTCGCGCACAATGTTCCCGCGGGCCTGGGCAGCTACGCCAACTGGGACGAGCGCCTGGATGGCCTGCTGGCCTGGGCGGTGATGAGCCTTCAGGCCGTCAAGGCCGTCGAGATTGGCCGTGGCATTACCGCTGCCGCCTCCTTCGGCTCCAAGGTCCATGACCCCATTCACTATGCCGCCCAAGATACCGGAAAGCCCACCCGTTTCACCCGCCCGCACAACAACGCAGGCGGCCTTGAAGGCGGCGTCTCCAACGGCGAAGACGTGGTGGTGCGCGGCTACTTGAAGCCCATCTCGACTCTTCGCAAACCCCTCGAATCGGTGCGCTTCGACACCCGCGAGCCCACCAGCGCCAGCTATGAGCGAAGCGACATCTGCGTCGTTCCCGCCGCCGCCGTCGCCGGTGAAGCCATGGTCGCCCTCGTCCTGGCTGGCCTAGCCCAACAAAAGTTCGGCGGCGACTCGCTCACTGAGTTGCAACGGAACTTTAATGGATACATCGAACAGATAAGGCGGTATTAAGGGCGGACTCGATCCAGGGTAAACTTGAGGAGGAGGGCCGGAATGCGAATGCGAGTGCAAGTTGACTGGACTCCCAGAGTAGGTGACAAGGTCGAGGTCTGGAGGAATGAAAGAGGCACGTCCGAAGGAGGGTTCGAAATCGTTGAGTGTAAACTCATTGGCGATTTTGACTATCGTTGCAAGGTCAGGCGGCAGCGGGACGGTTTACTCTTGGAGGATATTACCTATCCGATGATGGAGTATCCGCCTGAGGAAAAAGTTCGGCGCGCACTCCCGCAAATCATTGCCCAGTGCGGCCCCATGCCAGGAGACTTTCAAGAGGGAGCTTATGAAGTCAAATCTGACGAGATGTACGACGGAACTCCCAGGGTGATGGTCTACTTCCATCTGAAGCCAGGTGTTGTTCCCTCCGTCGAAAGAGCTCGTATTTGGAACGATTTCTTTTCCAAGCTAAATGAAGAATTCGAGTTTTCCATCGGTGACGTAGGTTCCTGGATTCAGTTTTCGGTGAAAGAGGAGCGGAGTACGCTGCGTGCCGCTAGCTGAAGAATTACTCGATCACGCGTCGAGATTGCTCAAGTCACCGGCCACGGGAGCCGACCTTCGCCGAGCGGTGTCGGCTTCTTACTATGCTGTGTTTCACCTGATCGCTGCGGCGGCTGCCTCGCAGGTGAGTCCAACCTCTCCACCAGGCTTGGGTGGCAGAATCCAACGGGTACTGGAACATCGCGCGATGAAGAATGCAATGGAGTTCTTCCGCACCCAAGAGAGCTGCGCCAAGCTCTCGGCAAACATCGGCATCCCCTGTGCGTTCTCGCCCGATCTTGCGGAGATTGCGAAGGCCTACGGGGAATTGCAAGATGCACGGCATCTTGCTGACTACGACGTCGTGGATTCGAACGCTACGATAGGGCTTGCATGGGCCACCGATAGTTTCGAGAAAGCGAGACGAATCTTTGAAGCTTGGGAAGGCGCCAAGTCAACGGATGAAGCCAAGCTATTTCTGGCGACTCTAATCTTTGGAGCCAAGTGGGGGAAATAATGCTCCGAAATCGCGGAAGGTAATTGAAGCTCAACATGATTCTGAAGATCGTCAAATACCCCGCCCCGGTCTTGCAGCAACCCGGCGAGCCCGTTACCGAGTTCAACGATGAGCTGCGCAAGCTGGTGGCCGACATGTTTGAGACCACCTACGCCGCGAACGGCATCGGGCTGGCCGCGCAGCAGGTGGGCATCGCCAAGCGCGTCACGGTCATTGACCTGAGCCTGGGCAAGGACCCGGCGCAAAAGCTGGTGCTCGTCAACCCCGAGATCATCTCCCGCGAAGGCAAGCAGTACGAAGAGGAGGGCTGCCTCAGCTTCCCTGAGATTCGCGAAAAGATCGCGCGCGCCGCCAAAGTCCGTATCCGCGCCCAGGACGAGAACGGCAAGTGGTTCGAGATGGACGGCGAAGAGCTGCTCTCGCGCGCCTTCCAGCACGAGATCGACCACCTCGACGGCATTGTCTTCCTCTTGCGCATGAGCGCCCTCAAGCGCAACCTGAATCTGCGCAAGATCCGCAAGATGCAGAGCGAAGGCACGTGGTAGGCTGGTGAACCGGAAGTGTGCTCGGCCCGCAATATCGGGCGCCCCATCCTTTCCGCGTCTGCGCAAGCGGATGCGAAAAGGGTGGGAGAGCAAGATCGTCAGCCGGAGTCTCGGCCCGGGAGTCCAATGAAACTCGTCTTCTGTGGAACCCCGCAGTTCGCCGTGCCCACCCTTGAGGCTCTGCTCGCCGCCGGTCATCAAATTCCTCTCGTCGTCTCGCAGCCCGACCGTCCCGTGGGCCGCCACCAGCAGCTCACCACCCCGCCCGTCAAGCAAACCGCGCTCGCCGCCGGCCTCTCCGTCCTCCAGCCGGAAAAGATTCGCAACAACGCGGAACTTCGCGCCCAGCTTGAGGCCATTGCGCCCGAGGCCATCGTGGTCGTCGCCTACGGCCGCATCATTCCGCCCTGGATGCTGGCTCTGCCCCGGCTCGGCTGCATCAATCTGCACGCCTCGCTGCTACCCCGCTACCGCGGCGCTGCGCCCATTCAATGGGCCGTGGCTATGGGCGACGCGATTACCGGCAACACCACCATGCTCCTTGAAGAAGGTCTCGACACCGGCCCCATCCTCTTGCAACAGGAGCAGGCAATCGCTCCCGACGAAACTGCAGCGGAGTTATTCGACCGCTTGGCCCGCGCCGGTGCGCTGCTGGTCGTTGAAACTCTCGCCGGTCTCGCCGCGGGAACCCTTCATCCCCAGCCGCAGAATCATCAGCTAGCAACCTTCGCCCCGATACTCACCCGCGAAGACGGCCGGATGGACTTTGCCGCACGCACCGCGCACGAGCTTTTCAACCGCTGGCGCGGCTTTCAGCCCTGGCCCGGCGCCTTCACCGCTCTCGCCGGCAAGCAGCTCATCGTCCACCGAATGGCCGTCGCCGCCGCGCCGGCTTCCGCCGGCCCCGCGCCCGCCGAGCCAGGACAAATTTGCATTGAGAACCACCGCCTCTTCGCCGCCTGCGCTGCTAACACCTGGCTGGAACTTCTCGAAGTCCAACTCGAAGGCAAGAAGCGCCTGGCCGCGGCCGAGTTTCTGCGCGGAAACCCGATCGCCGTCGCGCGTCTAGGTTGACTCACGTGTCCGCCGTCGCTCCAGCCCGCCAGGCCGCCTTCCGCATTCTCCTCACCGTTGAGCGCGGTTTCTCCCACTCAGACGATCTGCTGCGCGCCAAAGCCGTCGCCTCACTCTCGCCCGCCGACCGCAACCTGACAACAACGCTTGTCCTCGGCGTACTGCGCTGGCAGATCTGGCTGGACCAGCAGCTTCGTCCATTGCTCCGGCGTCCCAACGCCAAGCTCGATCCCGAAGTCCTCATCGCCCTCCGCCTCGGCGCCTTCCAGCTCTTGTTTCTCGACCGCATTCCCGCCCACGCCGCTATCGGCGAGAGCGTCGAGATGGCGAAACACTCCGGCCATCGTTTCGCCTCAGGCATGGTCAACGCCGTCCTGCG
>JAKABE010000243.1 GCA_021801945.1 Acidobacteriota bacterium | reverse complement strand
TCGGTGTTCACCGCGGCCGTCAGGCCGTTGCCGCGCAGCACCGCACCGAGGTCCGGAGAGTATTTGCCCTGCGGAAAGACTTGGATGTTGTCGTAACGAATGCCGGTCTTGGCAAGCAGCCCGCGCCTGCGCACCCGGGCGGTCTTTTTCTTCTCATCGAGGCGGCCGGTAGAGCGGACGGCAAACTCGCCCTCGATGTGATCGCAGCCGTGCATGCATACCGAGAGCTTGTGCGGGTTTTTGCGCACTGCCTCGACCGTCTCATCCTCTGTGCGGCGCCAGTTCCAGGGGATAAGGGCGATTGTCGCAGCGATGCCATGGCGGTCGATCAGTCGCATGAGTTCCCGGTATTCGAGGAAGCCATGCCGAGCCTTGAGGAGCACGTCATCGATTACCAGGCAGGCATTGATCTCCGGCGCATTCCACCAGATCTCGCGAAAGGCCCACTTGAGGTACATCACGATCGGTACCGCGCCGCTGAAGGTTCGTCTCACATCGAAATGCCGCGCGGAGCGCTGTTGAATATCGACGACGGTTTGAGAGGCGTCAACAAAGATCTTGACGCCTGCATTGGGAAGGCCGGCAAAGAGAAGCCCTTCGCGGCTGCTCACCAGGCGCTGCACGCCGCATCCGCCTTCGCCAAACACCAACGCCGAATCCGCCGCGCCGGGCTCCAGCTTGATGTCCAGTCCGGAGAGCGGGCCGCACATCTCGACAAAGTCATCGGCGACGGAGACGCTGATCGGCCGCGACTCGAGCCGATGGATGTCGGCCAGCGGGTCCGCGGCGAGCTCGCGCAGCAGCTTGCGGCAGGGGTCGGAAGCATGGAACCCGTAAACAAAAATCGAATCTGCACCGGCGCATATTTCTTGCAGCGTTGCGCCATCGTGCATCTGCTGCACCTGGCAGAGAGATTGCGCCGAGGCCAGGAGGTGATACCGCGAGCGGTTGCCGGCCAGTTGCGTGGCCGCGCCATCCCGCACCTCGGCCATCGTGAGCTGGCGCCACGGAATGCCGAAGAAATCGAGCATGGATTCAACGCGCCGATGCTCCGACTGAGGATGATCACCGTGAAGAAGCAACGCTATCGGGTTCGACTTTTCTTTGTTCATGATTTTGTTTCAACCCTCTTTCGATCTCTGATTGACAACGAGCTCGACTAAGCCTTCAAGCTCAACAGAATTCATTTCCTGCGCCCCTTACGCCGCGCCATCGGCTGAAGCCAACGCCTTTTCTGTCGGTGCGAAGGCGAGAACTTCCTCGACCACCCGCGCCTGCTGCGTGGCAGAAAGCTGCGGGAACATGGGCAGAGAGAGGATCTCGCCGGCCAGCCGCTCGGCTGCTGGGAGATCGCCTTCGTGATACCCGAGTGCCGCGTAGGCCTTTTGCAGATGCAGTGGGATGGGATAGTGAATGCCGGTGCCGATACCTGCCGCATTCAGGTGCTTCATCAATCCTTCGCGATCTTGCGTGCGCACAACGTAGAGGTGGTACACGCTCCGCGAACCCTCCGGCTCGTCGAAGGGTCTTACACTGCCCGCCAAGAGCCGGTTGTAGGTGGCGGCGCGGTCGCGGCGCTGCTCGTTCCAGCCGGTCAGGTGCGGCAGCTTGGCATGGAGGAAGCCGGCCTGGATGGAGTCGAGGCGGCCGTTGTAGCCCTCCTGGTCGTGGTAATACTTCTTTGCCTGACCGTGATCGCGGAGCTTCTTCACCGCGGCGGAGATATTGGCATCGTTGGTGGTGACTGCTCCGCCCTCCCCGCAGGCGCCCAGGTTCTTGCCTGGATAGAAGCTGAATGCCGCGGCGCGGCCCATCGAGCCGGCTTTCATCCAGCGGTTCAATTTCTTCGAGAAGTATTCGGCGCCATGCGCCTGGCAGGCGTCTTCGATCACGATCAGCCCATAAGCATCGGCCAGGTCAAGGATTGGATCCATGTCGGCCATCTGTCCGTAGAGATGGACGGGCAGGATCGCGCTCACTGGACTGCCGCTGCGCAGACTGATCAGCCTCCCCGAGGCATCGCGCGTGCAACGCTCCTGAAGGTACTCGCGCAACCGCTCGACCGACATGTTGGCCGTTCGCTCGTCTACATCGACGAACTCCGGCGCGGCGCCAGCCTGGGAGATGGCTTCGGTGGTGGCGATGAAGGTGTTGGGCACAGTGACAACAACATCGCCGGCCCCTACGCCCGCCGCCATCAACGCAAAGCGCAAAGCGTCGGTGCCGCTGTTCACCGCGATCGAGTATTTCGTGTCGCAGAACCTTGCAAAGTCGTCTTCAAAATTCTGCACCATGGCGCCACCCACAAACCCCGCCGTGTGCAGGCTGCGGCGCAGCACGTTGACCAGCTCGC
Source organism: Acidobacteriota bacterium (assembly GCA_021801945.1). The sequence continues at coordinate 3,293 of JAKABE010000243.1, read as the reverse complement.
GTTCGAGCTCGAGATGCGGAGTGACCAGGTCAAGAAAAGGGACCGGACCTGCATCCTGGACGGAGATTGTCGAATCGATGAAACGCAAAATCTTTGCGGGGTTGCCGGCCACAATCGCATTGGCCGGAACGTCGCGCGTTACCACGCTGCCTGCGCCCACCAAAGCGTTTTCGCCGATGGTGACGTTGGCCAGCACGGTGGCGCCGGAGCCGATGGATGCGCCTTTCTTTACCACCGTGCGCTCGACCTTCCAGTCGGATTCGGTCTGCAGGCTGCCCTCAGTGGTCGTGGCGCGCGGATAGCTGTCGTTGATGAACATCACTCCATGGCCGATGAAAACCTGGTCCTCGATTTCCACGCCCTCGCAAACGAAAGAGTGGCTGGAAATCTTGCACCGGCGGCCCACGCGCGCGTTCTTCTGCACTTCGACGAAGGCTCCGATCTTGCTCTCGTCGCCGATCTCGCAACCGTAGAGATTGATGAACTTCGCGAGCCGGACGTCCTTGCCCAGCTTGACGTCATTGGCAATGCTGTTGAACTCGTTCATAGATAAACCAGTGACCCTCTCTTGTTCAGGGATTCTGTGGCGGCTTCCAGAATCTTGACCACGCGCAGGCCAGAGACTCCATCGTTGAAGGGGTCTTTGCCATCCTGGATGCATTCGACGAAATAGGTGAGCTCGCGCTTGAGGGCTTCGCCCTGTTCGATCTGCGGCGCCCACATGTCGCCTGAGCGGTAGTGCACGAGCAGGTCATACATGCCTTCGCGGCTGGTGATGTTTACGCCTTTGTCGTAGACGCGCACCTTTTCGTCGGCGACCAGGTCATTCCAGATCAGCATCCGCTTCTGCCCGCCGATCAGCGTCATGCGAATCTTCACCGGCGAGAGCCAGTTCACGTTGATGTGCGCGATCACCTTGTCAGGAAAGTAGAGCGTGAGGAAGGCCATGTCTTCGTGGCCGTTCAAGTGTTTCTGCCCGGTGGCCACGATTCCCTCTGGCTTGGCCCCGATCAGGTAGTCCATGATGGACACGTCGTGGGGCGCCAGGTCCCATAGCACATTGATGTCGTGCTGGAAGAGCCCCAGGTTCACGCGCATCGAATCGTAATAGTAGAGCTTGCCCAGAACCTGATCGTCGAGCAGTTCGCGGATCTTCATCACTGCGCCGGTGAAGAGGAAGGTGTGATCGACCATGATGCGCAGGTTTTTCTTTTGTGCCAGCGCGATCAGCTCCTCACCCTGTGCGGCGCTGCTGGTGAGCGGCTTCTCGACAAAGACGTGCTTGCCGTTTTCGAGAGCGGCCTTGGCCAGCTCGTAGTGCGTCCACACCGGGGATACGATGGCGATGACATCAACCGTGGGAGACTTGATCACCTCCGCCGCGTCCCCCGTGACGGGGATATGCGGATGGGCCTTTTGCGCGCGCTTGCGGGCGCTTTCGCTGAGGTCCGCGATCGCGGACACGTGTACGCCTTCAATCATTGTGAGGTTGCGCACCACGTTGGGGCCCCAGTATCCGTAACCGATTACTCCAAAGTTCATCTCTTTTCCGCCAATCTTCAATCTGAGGACCTCGTCCCGATACCTGGGGAAGAAGCCGAAACTTTGTTCGGCTGCAACCCGGCCCGACCGGCTTTGCCGTCGCGCAAAAAACTCAAAGCGCTCCTGTGCCGCGGAATACGGCTATCGGAGTCATTAATAGAATCTTGATGTCCAGCCACGGCGACCAGCACGTCGCGTAGCGCAAATCCATGCGCACCATGTCATCGAACTGCACCCGGCTGCGTCCCGCCACCTGCCACAGCCCGGTGATTCCTGGCTTCGTCTGTAACACTCGGTTGCGGTGCCAGGGCTGATACGACGCCATCTCGTAGGGAATCGCCGGCCGGGGGCCCACCAGCGACATCGAGCCGCACAGCACGTTCCACAACTGCGGCAGCTCGTCGATGCTGGTGCGGCGCAGGAACTTGCCCACGTGCGTGATGCGGCGGTCGTTCTGAAGTTTGTAGACGCCTCCGTTATCCGCCATCGCAGAGTCGTTTCGGCTGTTGCGTGCGATGAACTCGGTGACGAACCGCTGATGCACCCGCGGATCGCTGTCCACATACATCGAGCGAAACTTGAGGAATTCGAAGCACTTCCCGTACTGCCCCACGCGCTGCTGGCGAAAGAGAACCGGCCCTTTCGACGAAAGCTTGACCGCAATCGCCACCCCCAGAAGCAGCGGCGAGCAGATGATCAGCAATGCCGAGCTGCCCACCACGTCGATCGCGCGCTTTAAGGACAACAGCGTTCCCTTGAGCGGGCCAGGCTCCATCAGGTCCTGATACAGTGCCGGGTCGCTGGGATTGCCGCTCTGCGGCTGCTCCCAGTCAGGATAGAAATGAAAGGAAATCTTCAGCTGGCTGAACTGGTTGAAGTTGAGTTCTTCGCGCAGAATCGTCTTTACGCGGTTCAGGATGGTGCTGACGATGGTGTTCTTATCGGAGACTGTTAGGCCGGTAAAGATCGCGCCTACCGTTGCGTGGTCCGCGTACCAGCCGACGATGTCCGTCTCCCTGCTATGCGAGAGCAAAGCCGAAGCCATGCTTTCGAGAGCCTTGGCGCCAACCTCGGGATCGCCGGGAGTGCTCGACTCGACCAACATCAGCAGGAAAGACTCCTGCGAGCGGTCCGTGCGCTTACGCTCGATCGCGATCATTCTCTTAAATGCTCTTTGGTTCAACATCTCCCGCTCCACCCCGCCCGACTCGAGTGGCCAACCTTCTGGAACCAAGGCGCTGTTTGTCCGCTGCAATGTCACTGGCAGTTCCTCCCGACCGACAAAGACCACCGGGTGACCGATGAACCTCCTTCATCTTCGTCTGCTCGCTAATCCCCAACAATCCAACAATCGGGCCAGCGTGATGATGCCTCGGTAACAACCTTGCCCGTTACCCAGGTGATTGGCCGGTTTCGTTGCGAAAGCTCCCAAAAACCCTGCAGATAGGAGAACCTTCAGCCGATCCGGTCCCGGCCCTCGCCGACCCGGAAAATTCACTCCAGAAAATCCATGGGCGCCACCCTCACACGAAAGTTGCACGACGCAAGAACCCTGTCTCTAGGCCGCCGGCTTTACGTCCGCTGCATCGACGTCCACACACTGATTGCGCTAAGACCTCCACTGAAAGCACCAGCCGCCACTGATTCTTCTGGCGATCTAGGATGCCCTCGATCCCTCGTAAGGCCCCGTGTTTGCCCCGCACATGTTTTCCGGCGTTCAAGTATGGGTGGGGCTCGACTCTCAATCTGCC
>JAKABE010000242.1 GCA_021801945.1 Acidobacteriota bacterium | reverse complement strand
AAGACATCAAAGCGAGGCATCAAAGGCAAACGCCTCAAGGCCGGGTGGGACCATGACTATCTGCTCAAACTGCTGGGAATTTAGATGCGTCGGCCCTGGATCTTGGGACAAGCCTGAGAAATTGTGCTCTACCGGCGTGCTATTGGACTTTTCGTTTGGGCCCAGGCCGCCGTTCTTTCACAGGGAGGTCGAACAGTTGTCCGGCAACTCGCATCTGAATTATTCACTACAGTTGGCTGCGCTTGGACGCAGAGCGACTGTAGAGCTAGAATGCCCCGGAAGGCTCGTAGCCCCCAGTTTAGTGGGCCTTCCTAGCATGGCAACTCTGGAACAGAAGTAAGTTTCTCCAGGTGCTTTCCGTGCCGCCACCGAAAGCATGGCGGCTAAAGGTCTTCCTTTTGATTCTGCGGCAGCTTTGACACGCTGGCCAAGACCGGATGTGCGCTGCTGGGACACTTGCAGATTCATTGTTTGGTATCTCCGGTTGAAGATGGCCGCTCTCAGGCGGAAACGCCCTGGAGCGTCCTGCAACATGAACTTTCCCCTCAGGAGACACACAATGCGATTGCAGTCTTTTCTGTCCATTGGCTTGGCGGTGTTTCTCACCAGTTTCGCTGCGTCTTTGTTCCCTCAAACCGCCCCGGAAGCCACGAAGGGCGGCTTGCCACTCGAGGTCGGCGTGGGCATGTCCGATTACAACCTGGATTACGGAGGTGGGCGCACGATGCTAGGAGATACACTCTGGATCGATTGGGATTTCTGGACCCTTGCGGCGCTGCCATCTTATTTGCGCGGGTTTGGCATTGAAGCCAAGGGCCGCAACATCAACTACGACCGGTCCCGCAAGCATTAGGAGGATGCGCCAGGATACCGGCCAAGGCGGGGCAATCTACACCTTCCTTCGCTATCGCACCTTCTATCCTTACGCAAAATTTCTGGCCGGGTTGGGCAGCATCGAATTCCCTCTTTCCCCCAATAATCCCGCGTACAACCACGATACCCGCACCGTTCTGACCCCTGGGGAGGGTTAGAGTACAACGCCTACCGTCACCCTTGGGTTCGGGGTGACTACGAAGATCAACTTTGGAGGAAAATCTTTGGGCCGGATGACCTGAACCCCCACGGTTTTACGGTCGGTGTTTCGTATAATTTCTGGCACTCCGAATAACATTCCGGCTTCAGAAGGACCTCACCGCTGAGCTCCGCATCACTCGGAAGGTTGACTGCGTCGTCCTTGCGCAACACACCGCAGCCGCCTCCGGGCGCTTCGCTGCGGCGCGGTTTCGGCATCCCAACGCCTTTTGGGAGAATCCTATAAGGACATGAGCCTCCAATTCGCAATCCCTCCGAAACTTTGCGGCGTAGTGGACGCAGCCGTCGCTGAATGGCACACCAATAACAAAGTTGACCGCTTCTGGCGCAAGGATCCCACACTGTGGACCAGCCATGGCGAGGAAAACTGGCTGGGCTGGATTGACGTTGTCGAGCGCCAGCAAAAGGATCTAGCTGCCTTTACCGCGCTGGCCGCGGAAGTAAAGGCGGCCCAGTTCACCTCCGTCTTGCTGCTCGGCATGGGCGGTTCCAGCCTCTGTCCCGAGGTGCTGGCGGTCACTTTTGGCCCTCAACCCGGCTTTCCGGTCTTGCACATCGTCGATTCCACTGATCCGGCCCAGGTCAAGGCCGCCCGCGATCAAGTGGACCTGAAAAAGACGCTGGTTCTGGTCTCCAGCAAATCCGGTTCCACCCTGGAGCCGAACATCCTCAAGCAGTACTTCTTTGAAGAGATGAAGAAGGCCGCCGGCGAGGCGCAGGCCGGCAGCCACTTTATCGCCATCACCGACCCAGGCTCCAAGCTCGAGCAGGTCGCCAGGGCGGATGGTTTCCGGCACATCTTCTATGGCGACCCGCAGATCGGCGGCCGTTACTCGGCGCTCTCGAACTTCGGCGTAGTGGCCGCTGCCGTGGCGGGCCTGGACGTTCCCAAGCTGCTCGCCGAGGCAGCCAAGGCCGTGGCCAGCGCCAAGCAGCCGGTCGAGAGCAACCCCGCTGCGCAGCTCGGCCTGCTTTTAGGTTCTGCCGCCAACGCCGGCCGCGACAAGATCACCTTCTTCACCTCTCCTGAGGTCCACGACCTGGGCGCTTGGCTGGAGCAGTTGATCGCCGAATCCACCGGCAAGCTGGGCAAGGGCATTACGCCCGTTGACCGCGAGACAATCGGCGTACCCGAGGTCTACGGCAGTGACCGCGTCTTTGCCTATGTGCGGCTCAAAGGCACAGCCGACGCCTCCCAGGACGCTGCGGTAAAGAAACTGGAGGAAGCCGGTCATCCGGTGGTCTGGATCGAGATCGCCGATCGCTACGAGATCTTCGGCCAGTTCTTCACCTGGGAGATCGCCACGGCGGTCGCCGGCTCGGTCATGGGCATCAACACCTTCGACCAGCCTGACGTGGAAGCGGCCAAGGTGGAGGCCCGCGCCCTCACCACGGAGTACGAGAAGACCGGTAGGCTGCCTCAGCGCACGCCATTCCTGACTGTCGGCGGCCTCGCGCTCTATGCGACCGACGCCTACGCGGCCAAGCTCAAGGCAGTTGCTGCCGGGAACACGCTGGCTGATGTTCTCCGCGCGCATCTGGACCAACTTCATGCCGGCGACTACTTCGCCACGCTCGCGTTTGTCCCCATGTTTGCCGGCCACGAGGCCGCCATCCAGGCCTTCCGTCACAAGGTGCGGGACCGCAAGCGCGTGGCCACCTGCATGGGTTTTGGCCCGCGTTTCCTGCACTCCACCGGCCAGGACTACAAAGGTGGTCCCAACACCGGCGTCTTTTTGCAGATCACCGCAGAGCACGCCGTGGACCAGGCAATTCCCGGTCAGAAGTACAGCTTCGGCGTGGTGATCGCCGCCCAGGCCGCTGGCGATCTGGCCGTGCTGGAGTCGCGTGGACGCCGCGCCCTGCGTGTGCACCTGGGCGCCGATGTACCCGCGGGCCTGGAGATGTTGTCTAAGGCGATCGTCGAAGCCCTCGCCTGAATGGCTGTGTTCGCTTGAGCAGGCCGCTCGTCAGGCCTGCGCGGTTCGGGGCCGCGGCTGATATTGGCCCGGCTCCGTCCGGCAGCCGATCGCGATACGGTTCCAGGCGTTGATTTGCGTGATGGCGAAGGTGAGGCGCACCAGCTCCTTTTCAGTGAACTGCTGCCTCGCTTCTGCATACACTTCGTCCGGCGCGTACCCCTGCTGGATATTGGTTAGGGCCTCGGTCCATGCCAGCGCGGCGCGCTCGCGCGGCGAGAAAAACGGCCCCTCGCGCCAGGCCGAGAGCGCGTAAAGCCGCTGCTCGGTTTCCCCGGCCGCGCGTGCGTCCTTGGTGTGCATGTCGATGCAGAATGCGCAGCCATTCATCTGCGATGCGCGAGTCTTGACCAGTTCCAGAAGCGGCGATTCAAGACCGCTTTCGCGAATCACGTGCTCCAGATGGATCATGGCGTGAGCACCCTCGGGGAATTCCTGGGCATAGTTCACCGTGCTGACATCGATCGGTCACCTCCTTGGCGTTGGATGCGGCCATGGTAGTGCAGTTGCAGACCTGCGGGCTCCCACCCCACAATCGATTCATAGCCTCCCTGCGCGGAACTTTTTCCCGGCGAACGGGTTTGGGTGTGTAGCAGCTTCCGTGAAACCTCGTCTAAAGGGTTAGGCGGAAGCGCCAGCCAGGTTCATCCTGGCATCGCCTGTGTGGCTGGCCAGGGCGATCCCTTGAGCGCGGCTGGCATTGGGGAAAGGGAGAACCATGAAGCGTCCATTGCTCAAGCGGATGATCCCGCAGGTCACGACCTGGACCGCGGCGGTGGTTCTGTGCGCCGCCGTGGCTTTCGCTCAGGACGCCCAGAGCCCGCCAGCCAACGGCGCATCGGGCGGCGCGGCTGCCCAGGCCGGCCAGCGCACCGACGGGCAAATCGAGATGGACGTGGTGAAAGCCCTGGATGCATCCCAGGCGCTGAAGAGCGATCTGATCACGGCCGCGACGATCCAGGGCGAGGTTACCCTCTCCGGTACCGTCTCGGACCAGACCGCCCGCGAACTTGCGGGGGCGATTGCAGCCAGCATCCCCGGTGTGACCAAGGTGCACAATAACCTGACCATCGGCAATCCTGAGCAAGCCCAGAACCAGCAAGCTCCGGACGAATCCAACGCCGGCGTACCGCAGGTGCCGGAAAATGAGCCCAACGCCGCTCCCGCTCCTGAAGAACCGCAGGGACCCATGGCAGGTCCCGGCCCCGACCAAGGCTCTTATCCGGACCAAGGTCCCTATCCGGCTCAACCTCCCTATCCAGCGCAGCCTCCCGCGCCGCCAAGTCCGGGCTATCCCGGAGCGCGGCCGCAGTACCCCTATCCGCAGCAGCAGCCTCAGTACCAGTATCCCTATCCATCTCGGCAGTCTTCCGCGCCCGCCTACCAACCCGCCCAGGGTCCGGTGACGATTCCTGCGGGCACGCTCTTGCAGTTGCGCACCGCCGAGGCCGTGAGCAGCAAAGGGGCCATGAGCGGCACGCCTGTGCAGTTCACGTTGATTCAGGATGTGGCGTCCGGTAACGTGTTGGCCATTCCCCGCGGAGCCACCGTGCATGGAGTCGTGGCCGAGAGCAAGAATGCCGGTTCCGGCACCCTGGGTGGAAGCTCGAGGCTGGCTCTGACCCTCACCTCGCTCGATCTGGGCGGAAGGAGTTATCCGCTGCACACCGATCTGTTCGCAGTGAAGGGGCCGAGTAAGGCCGGTCGCACCGCCGAGAGCGCCATAGCCGGCGGACTGATCGGCACCATCATCGGCTGTGCTGTGGGCCGTGGCGCCGGTTGCGCCGTTGGCGCGGCGGCTGGTGCGGGAACTGGTACAGCGGCCTCCGCGGCCATTCCCGGAGCGGCGGCCTGGATTCCTGCCGAGGCGCAGGTGACCTTTCACCTCACGGCTCCGGTCACCGTCGACCCCGTCAGTCCCGAAGAGGCCGCGCGGATGGCCCAGGGGCTCTATCAAGGCGGGCCCAATCTCTACCAGCGCCGTCCTTACCCCTACGCACCCTATGGACCGCAGTATTTCGGTGCTCCGTATGGTTACTCCTACGGCTACTCCTATCCCTATGGCTATCCGTATGGTTATCCGCCGGTCTACTTCCGTCCTTATTTCATGATGGGCGGCCTTTACTTCTGGCGGTAGGGCATGATCGCCCGCGAATCCCGTCGAATCGTGAATAGGCACGGCCGCGGCCTCCGGATTTTGCGCCGTAAAGGCGTGAGGATTCGTGCGCTGCAGAGCGTTTTGGCGTTGCCTGTTGACATCGCAGCGTCGGGCAAGGTGGCTTTTCTTTAGTACTTACCCGTAAATGGTTCCGATGTTGATTGGAGGAACTGATTCTGTCCCCCATGTTGAGCAAGAGTGTACGAAGTTGGTGCTCAAGATAACACAGTTCAAATTTGTGGACGGTTGAGGAGGAGTTGTGGTGCGAGGTTGAGCCGCTGCTTCTAGCACGGAAGTCGCAGCGCCGTCGCAAGTACGGGTGCGAGTTGTGTGCCGAACGCAAGCTGATGCTAGCGGGAGCGGGAGTCCCCCCGGCTCTGCCGGGGGTGACAGTAGAAGTTTGACATTTTCGGGAGTCCATCCAAGAGACTCCAATCGTGAGCCGCCAAGCACACGAGGAGGAGTT
>JAKABE010000241.1 GCA_021801945.1 Acidobacteriota bacterium | reverse complement strand
CGGCGTCCGCACCGGCTGCCATGGAGCCACCGATCTGTCACCGGTCTGCATGGGTGCCGCGCTCCACTTCGACCTCAGCATTCCCAACTTCGGCATTCAGGAGCACATGCCGCACGCGCCGCTCACGGACGAGGTCTTTCCCCATGCCTATTCCTATGCGAATGGCATGATGCATCCCGGCGAAGTCCCCGGCCACGGCGTCGAGATCGACGAAGCCGCCGCCGCGAAATTCCCTTACCAGCGTGCCTACCTGCCCGTCTGCCGCCTGGAGGACGGCACCATGCATAATTGGTAGCCGGACCACCCCGGCGGACCCGCGGACTGCAGGCACCGTCGCGTCTCGTCGTACACTCGCTTCATGTCTCATTTCATGCTCTTTGCCCGGCCTTGGTGGGTGAACCTGCTTATCCTGTCTCCTGCCGTTCCCTTCTTCCTTTCGATGAACGGCAATCTCCGCCTCGGCCGCGGCAGGCTCGTTGGGGCCGCGCTCTTTGGCATCGCCTTCGGCTTTGTGGAAGCGGCGGTCGTCGTCTATCTGCGCTCCGCCGCCGGCCTCTTGCCCGGTCAGAGCAATCTGGCCTTCGTCTTCCCCAGGCACTTGTTCAAGATTGAAGTTTTCCGTGAGGCGGCTACCATGGTGATGCTGGGCGTCATTGCCTGGTTTGCTGGCCAAAAACTCCGTGAGAAGGTCATCTTGTTCCTCTGGACCTTCGCCATCTGGGACCTCTTCTATTACATTTGGCTTCGCGTCACCATCGGTTGGCCCGGATCCCTCCTCACTCCTGATCTGCTCTTTCTCATCCCCGTGCCCTGGCTGGCACAGGTATGGTTTCCCATCCTGGTCAGCAGCCTCACGATCCTTGTTGTCTGCCTACGCGCCTGAGGCGCGCTCGTCCTGCTATCCATCGCGGCACAAGCAATCTCCTGTGTCCGCCTGAGCCACGCAGCCGCAGTCGAAAGATCTGCGGCTGCTTTGCTTTCACAAGAAGCACACCTATTTTTGGAACGCGCAATCACCCGAAACAGCCGGGGCGAATCAATCAGGAATCACAAACAGAGTGATCGACTGCGCCGGGAAGCTATATTCGCTGATCGTGCTCGCCGTTCCACTGCCGGAGGGCGGCGTAACGCTCACCGCCGCCTCCGGCACAATCGCATTCAGGTTGGCGTTTGAGTATTGAAAAACCTGCGCGGTTGTTCCGCTGCGTGCGCTGAAGTTCTGCAAGGTAAGCGTCGAGGTCAGCGGCCCGTAGGTCTTGTTGATCACCATCACCGTAATCGCGCCGTCTGAGCTGCGCTGCGCGGCGTAGGCCGCCAGTTGCCTCTCGCCGTCGCCGCCGCTTGAAACCGTGCTCGTCGCCTGCAGATACTTGTCTCCGAAGGTCGAGTCCTTGCCGTCGTAGTTGCGGTACATGGCGAAGGCGTAGTCGGCCGGGCCTTGTGTCACCGAGTCGGGTTTGTTTCCGGCGCCCGTCGGCCACAGGGCTGCCATATCCAGCCCCTGGCGGCCGAAGATACCCAGAATGTCGGCCTCCACCACCGCCCCGTTGATCGACTCCAGCCCGCCGAAGTTGTACTCGTCGATGGCCGTCTTGGTGCCGGGGTAGTCGTCGGCGACCCACTTCTGCATCATCGGGATCAGCTCCGGCGCCTGTGCCGGCGGCGAGCAGCTCGGCGTGTAGTTCGTATCGGTGAAGTAGTTCGGCTGCGGATAGTTGGGATCCGTGTAAGTTGGGTCCCAGAAGACGCGCGTCCCATTCATGCGCGCCTCTTGTTCCTCTGTGTCGCCCGCCGTGGCAAGGCCCACCGAATCCCCGCTCCCTGACGGATAATCGGGGGCAAAGTAGCCGTGAATGTCCAGGTAATCGAGCAGCCGGATGCCGTATAGCTGCGAGTACTTCTTGAACTGCTGCAGATAGTACTCGATCAGCGGCACGCCACCATGCGCCTCGCGGTCGGTGGGATTGCTCCACGGCTGGTAGCACGGGCCGGCGGCATATCCGTTCCACACATCCTTCTCGGAATAAAAGTAATTCCACCAGTCTCCGATCACCGGTCCGCTCACCAGCGACGTCGGATCGGCGATCTTGATGGCCAGCGCTGTACCGATGCCATTATTGGCCACCTCGTCATAGGTGAAGGGGCTGGCGTGAACGTCTCGGTGCACCGAGCTCCACCCCTCCGGCTCGTTGTCCAAATCCCAGATGGCCACTCCCTTCCCGCTGGCGCCGCTGCCCAAGGACGGGTTCGTGACCAGCGAGTGCACCCAGCCGCCCGGCCAGGTGCCGTCCGCCCATGCCGTCAAATTCGACGCGCTCGGCGCCGGAGTGGACGCGCTGGTAATGTCCGGCGGCGGCTCCGCCGTACTGGTGAGCGACGCAATCGCGGTGTTGCCATAAATATCGCAGCCGCCGGTAGCCGTGCATCCGTTCGTACCCTCCGGGTAAATGCCGTCCCCGCAGCTGCCGTTGTAGCTCGCTTGGCCGGGGTACATCGACTGCGTAAAGCTGCACGCGCCCCCCGTGGCGTTGGTCACCCAGCCGAGCACCGGCACGGTGCCCAGACTGGCAGCGCCCAGACCGTCTGCGCTCTGAACAAACTGCGCAAAGTTGGCAGTGCTCGCAGAGTCCGGAAACATCGAGGCCACGCCCTGATTACTCTCGAAGTAGTAGCCGCCGCCCGCGTTGGTCCACCCGTTCTTGTAGTTGTACCGCGACGTGTCGTTCCCGCCCCAGCGCACCAGCCCAGGGTGGATGATCGCGGCCGCGGCAGCATCGAGAAGATAGGCATTCACCCCGTACACATACGGGCTGATCGTGTGCGGATTCTCGCTCGGCTCATTCGGCGTATTCGCATCTACGCTCAGCGCCGGACCGGCAGTCCCGGCCGGGGGGCTCAGCGTCACTGTCACGCTTGCGCTCTTCGTCGTGTCTTCGGTGCTGGTCGCGGTGATGACCACCGAAGACGGCGCAGGATAAGGCGTGTTATAGAGGGCCGTAGTCGCTGTCGTGGAAGCAAAGTCGCCGCCGCTCAGGCTGCCGCACGCAGGGCAACTCAGCGTCCACGTAACGGACTTGCTGTAGCTGCCGGTGCCATTCACTGTCGCGGTAAACTCCTGCTGCGCCCCTACGGTCGCTCCATCAGGCGTCACGGTGACCGAAGTGATTGCTGGCTGGTTGTAGGTCGCCGTCACTGTGGTGTTCGCCGTCATCGTCACCGTGCAGTTGTTGGGCGTGCCGGCAACTGGCGTGCATCCGTTCCAGGAAACAAAGCTATAGCCTTCCGCCGTCAGCGCGGCGCTCAGCGTGACCTGCGTCCCGGCGTTGTAGGTGAGGGCGAACGGTGTCGCTCCGTTGCTCCTGGACTTATTGTCCGCCGGACTCGCAAGGACCGTGACCCCGCTGGCGGGAGCCACCGAGTCCACGCTCAGCACATACGTGCCCGGCAATATCACCGTCACCAAACCCGTTCCCGTGGCGCTCGTGTACGTTGCCGAACTGGCCGCGTCCGGGGTATAGGCAGCACTCAAGGTATCGGCTCCCGCCGCCAGCATCCCGGCGGGAATGCTGAACGCGGCGCTGCCGCTGGTCAGCGCGACTGCGCCCGAGTGATAGCCGCCGCCCGCCAGCGTCACCGTGCCCGTGGGCGTGGGATTGCTTCCTCCGCCGCTCACGCTCACCGTCACTACCAGCGGCTGCGCCGGTGTAATGCTGCTCGAGTCTGGCATCACCGTCACCGTCGGCGTAATGGTTCCCGGGATCGTCACCGTCACCGGGCTCGTTCCCGTGGCGCTCGTGTACGTTGCCGAACCGGCCGCATCCGGCGTATAAGTCGCGGTTAACGTGTCGTTGCCTGTGGCCAGCGCCCCGGCGGAGATGTTGATTGTGACGCTGCCGCCCGCCAGCACCGCTGCGCCGGAACTATAACTGCCGCTGGTCAGCAGCACCGTGCCGGTCGGCGTGCTGCCGCCCCCGCTCACCTTCACCGTCACCTGCAAGAACTGCGCCGTGGTGATGCTCTTCGAGCCTGGCATCACCGCGACCGTCGGCGTAGTCTTTCCCGTCGGGGAGCCACCCTGGCTGCCTCCGCCCCCGCACGCCGCCGCCCACAGGCTCATCATCGAGCACAGACACAATGCTGCGCGCGCCCCCGCCATTCTCATCGTCTGTCGCCTTCAGCCAGCGATCTGCCTGCCTCCAGCCGGTTTTTCAAGCCGGCCTACTATCGAAATCCCCGCAAATGCCTTAAGATGCTTGACGGCATTCGCACCCGCCCGGAGGTCTCGAACATTGCGAGTCGGTTTATTCACACGCGAGTACCCCCCACAAGTCTACGGGGGCGCAGGAGTCCACGTCGATTATCTTAGCCGCGAGTTGGCCAGGCACATCGAAGTCGAGGTCCACTGTTGGGGACCGCAGCACTCTGATGCCGCCAACCTCCAGGTGCGCGGAGCCGAACCGTGGGCGGAGATCTCCACCGGCACTGATGCCAAATTCAAGCTGGCTCTCGAAGCCCTCAGTCTCAACCTCACCCAGGTGAAGGCGCTCGCCGGCGTCGATCTCGTCCACACGCACACCTGGTACATGGCCATGGCCGGCTATCTGGCCAAGAAGCTTTATCGCGTGCCCTTTGTCCTCACCGCCCACTCCCTGGAGCCACTGCGCGCCTGGAAGGCCGAGCAGCTCGGCAGCGGCTACGCCATGAGTTCCTGGATGGAGCGCACCGCAATGCTCGACGCCGATGCCGTCGTCGCGGTTTCGAAGGGCGCCAAGGCCGATATCCTGCGTGCCTACCCTGACGTTGATCCCGAACGCGTCACCGTGATCTATAACGGCATCGATCTCGACGAGTACCGCCAGACCTCCGACACCCAGGCCCTCGCCGAGTACGGAGTCGATCCCGCCGTTCCCTACGTCCTGTTTGTCGGCCGCATCACGCGCCAGAAGGGCGTCACGCATCTTGTGGACGCCATCCGCTACCTGCCGCCGGAGACGCAGATTGTACTCTGCGCCGGCGCGCCCGACACGCCGGAGATTGCCGCCGAGATGCGCGAAAAAGTCGGCGCCGCGCGCGCGCATCATCCGCGCATCGTGTGGATTGAGAAGATGGTCGCCAAGCAGGAGGCCATTCAGCTCTACAGCCACGCCCGCGTCTTCTGTTGCCCCTCGGTCTACGAGCCCTTCGGCATCATCAATCTTGAGGCCATGGCCTGCCGCGCGCCGGTGGTCGCCAGCGCCACCGGCGGCATCAAAGAGGTTGTGGTTGATGGCGAAACGGGTTATCTGGTGCCCTTCGATCAGGATCCCGTCACCAGCTTCCCGCGCGATCCCGAGGCGTTCGCACGCAACCTCGCAGCGCGGTTGAATGAGTTGCTGGACGATAAAGAAAAATGCCGGCGGTTTGGCGAAGCCGGCCGCCGCCGCGCAGAGGAGATCTTCGGTTGGCCGGCAATCGCCCGCCAGACGATTGCGCTCTACGAGCGCCTGATCGAAAAACGCAAGCCGGACGTACAAACGTAATCGCCGCTGTTTTTCCCGCGATGCGCACGCCAATGCACTGCGCCCGCGCATTTGCAACGATGGCCTACTTCGCATGAGCATGGTACAACGATGACAATGACAAAGCAGGACGGACGCAGGCGCGTAGTAATTGAAGGCATCACCCCGCAAGTAGACGGCGGCCGCTTTCCCGTCAAGCGCACCGTGGGCGACC
>JAKABE010000240.1 GCA_021801945.1 Acidobacteriota bacterium | reverse complement strand
CTCCTCTTCGGCCTGCCGGAGTCGAAGGATGAGCTGGGCACCGGCGCGTGGGAGGAAGATGGCATCGTCCAGCAGGCGCTGCGCGCGCTCAAGCAGTCCCCGGCCGCCAAGAAGCTCGTTCTCATCGCCGACGTCTGCCTCTGCGAGTACACCAGCCACGGCCACTGCGGCGTCGTGGTCAAGTCCGGTGACACCCCCGATGCGAGCTTCGACGTGGACAACGATCCCACCCTTGAGCTGCTCGCCCGCACCGCCGTCAGCCAGGCCCGCGCCGGAGCCGACGTCGTCGCTCCCAGCGACATGATGGACGGCCGCGTCGCCGCCATCCGCCGTGCCCTCGACGCCGCCGGCTGCGCGCAGACTCCCATCCTCAGCTACGCCTCCAAATTCGCATCCTCTTTCTACGGCCCCTTCCGCGACGCCGCCGACTCCGCCCCCCAGTTCGGCGACCGCAGAACCTATCAGATGGATGGCGCCAATCTGCGCGAGGCCCTGCGCGAGATCGACTTGGACATCGAGGAAGGCGCGGACATGATCCTCATGAAGCCCGCCATGCCCTACCTCGACGTCATCCACGCCGCCCGCCGCCGCACCGGCGTCCCCATCGGCGCCTACCAGGTCTCCGGCGAGTATTCCATGCTCCAAGCCGCCTTCGCCAAGGGCTGGCTGGACCCCCAGCGCGCCATGCTCGAATCCCTAGTCAGCATCCGCCGCGCCGGCGCCGACTTCATCGTCACCTACTTCGCCAAGGAAGCGGCCAAGCTGCTCCAATAACTCGGGCGACCATAGCGTCCTGCGTGACAGGGCAATCGTACGAATGTCTTCGAAGGACCGATCCGGCTCCTTCTCAGGAATCTCCGCGGCTCGCAGCAGGGCGGCGAATGCAACGGCAACAGAGGCAGATTCAATGAATTACGCCACGGAGTCCGTCCATCTCGGCCCGCAGAGAAGCCGCCATGCACATTTGTGCAACTCGTTCAAAATGAAAGATTTGCAGAAACTCCATCGCGCCGCAACGAACCTCCGATTCAGCTTGCAAGTCTCTCGAAATCAGCAAGTTCCGGTCCACTTCATGGTCTTTCATGGAAAAATGCGTTTTTCCCGACTGTAAAACTGTAAGTCCTCCTAACCAACGGCAAAATATAGGGTTAGAGGACCCATCCAGCACAGTTTTCCAGTTTCACAGAAACTGTAAAACTGCAACCATCTCCACAGCTAAAAGAATAATAAAGGCTTACCTCCGCCCGCCCGTACCCCTCTTAGTTCCTGTGAAACTGGAACGCCCCTCCCCAACTGCGCCGTTGCCCCAAAATCCGCTATAGTGGCGCAAGAGCAATCCATCAGGTCACGGGAAGGACGCGCGCCATGGCATCCACATACTGGATCGGCCCCCTCATTCTGGTTGTTTTTTGCGCCGCCTATGCCCTCGTCTTTGCCGAAGAACAGCTGGGCCTCCGCAAATCCAAGCCTGTCATGATTGCCGCCGGGCTCATCTGGATTCTCGTTGCCATTGCATTCGACCGCGAAGGCCGCGCGCCCGAAGTCAGCGTTAGGCTGCGCCATGTGCTGCTCGAATACGCCGAGCTATTCCTCTTCCTTTTGTCGGCCATGAGCTTTGTGAACGCGCTGGTCGAGCGGAACGTCTTTGAGGTCCTGCGCGCGCGGTTGACCTCCATGCGCCTTTCCGCCCGCGGCATCTTCTGGATCGTGGGTGCCATCGCGTTCTTCCTCTCTCCCATCGCAGATAACCTCACCACCGCCCTGGTCATGGGCACCGTCGCTATCGCGGCTCTTGGCCACGACAAAAAAGCCACCATCGGATCGCTCGTCAGCGTCGTCGTCGCCGCCAATGCCGGAGGCGCGTTTTCGCCTTTCGGCGACATTACCACCCTGATGATCTGGCAGACGGGCGTGGTCCAGTTCAGCCAGTTCTTCGCGCTCTTCCTCCCATCCTTGTTGAGCTGGCTTGTCCCCGCCACGATCATTTCCTTCACCATCCCCAAGAAGAAGACGGACGCTCCCCGGTTCTCGGTACGGGTGCGCACGGGCGGCTATCCGATCGCCGTGCTCTTCCTGGCCACCATCGCCGGCACGGTGATGCTCCGCCACGCCTTGAATCTGCCGCCGTTCCTCGGCATGATGATGGGGTTGGGCGGGTTGAACGTCTACTCTTACTTCCTCCATCGGGCTGAAGATCGCATCCTCGCCAGTTCACAGCACAATTCGACACTTTCGCCGCAATCCGGCGAGGACGGTAAGTCGAGAAGACCATTCTCCATCTTCAACATCCTCGAAAAAGTGGAGTGGGACACCCTGCTGTTCTTCTACGGAATCATGCTCGCCATCGGCGGCATCGGAGCCATCGGCTATCTCGCCGGGCTATCCAAGTTTCTCTATGGCGGGCTGGGGGCTACTTACGCGAATGTCATCGTTGGACTCGTTTCGTCGATCGTCGATAACATCCCGCTTACCTACGCGGTGATCACCATGCATCCCGCCATGGGCGTGGAGCAGTGGCTGTTGCTCACGCTCACGGCCGGGATCGGCGGTTCGTTGTTATCGATTGGCTCGGCCGCCGGCGTGGCGCTGATGGGCGTTGGCAAGGATACTTACACCTTTCTCTCACATTTGAAATGGAGCTGGGCAATCCTGCTCGGCTTTATCGCCAGCATTGCGGTCCACCTGCTCATGAACCAGAGCCTCTTCGCACACTGAGTATTCGCTCCCTTGAAACAGGCGTCTGAATCGGGATCGCGTTTTGCTCACCCGACCAAGACCAGGCCCCTCGCACGCCGGCAATCTCCATTCCGAGTCCCGGTACAGTCCGCCTTCTATCCCCCTGAGAACCGCGTCCGTGCACAATCTCCTTTGCGTTCAAACCACCGTGTGGTTTCCTAGGAGTGCCTTGTCTATGTTTAAAAAGCTCGAAGCCTACTTTGAATTCGACCGGCTGGGCACCAACTGGCGCACCGAGATTCTGGCCGGGGCCACCACCTTCTTGACCATGGCCTACATTGTCCTGGTCAATCCGGCCATCCTGGCCGCTGCCGGTCTGCCCTTGGCTGGGGTCACCGCCGCCACCTGCATCTCAGCGGCCTTCGCCTCCATTCTCATGGGCATCGTCGCCCGCTATCCCATTGCCCTGGCTCCCGGCATGGGCCTCAACGCCTACTTTGCTTACACCGTCTGCGTCAAGATGCACATCCCCTGGCAGACAGCGCTGGGAGCTGTCTTCATCTCCGGCGTTCTCTTCCTGGCTACCACCGCCGTGGGCCTCCGCCAGATGATCCTGCGTTCCATTCCCCATCAGCTCTACGCTGCCGTGGCTGGCGGCATCGGCCTGTTCATCGCCTTCATCGGCTTCCAGAATGCGGGCCTGGTGGTGGGCGACCCAAACACTTTCGTCAGTCTGGGCAACATCAAAAATCCCACCGCGGCGCTTGCTCTCCTCGGCCTCACCCTGATGGTTGCCCTTCAGGTCAAGAAGGTGCGCGGCTCCATTCTCATCGGAGTGCTCAGCATCACCGCGCTGGCATGGGCGCTGGGGCTGGCGCACTGGACTCGCTCCAGCATCGGCCTGCACGCCCTGGCCGCAACTGCCTTCAAGCTCAACATCCGCGGCGCCTTCGACAAAGGACTGATCGAGATCATCTTCGTCTTTTTCTTCGTCGATCTCTTCGACAACCTGGGCACGCTGATGGCCGTCGGCAAGCACGCCGGACTGATCGGGCCCGATCATGCCATTCCCCGCCTCAACCAGATCTTTTTCACCGACGCCACGGCCACCATCTTCGGCTCCCTCGCCGGAACCTCCACCGTGGTCAGCTACATCGAATCCACTGCCGGCGTTGAGGCCGGCGGGCGCTCCGGCGTCACCGCCATCGTTACCGGCCTGCTGTTCGTGGCCGCCATTGGCGCAGCTCCCTTTGTCGGCGTTGTACCCGCGGCTGCCACTGCGCCGGCCCTGATTCTGGTGGGCGCGCTCATGCTCACTTCCATCACTGAAATCGATTGGCGCGATCCGCTGGTCTCCGTGCCCGCCTTCCTGACCCTCGTCCTCATCCCCTTCACCTATTCCATCGCCAACGGCCTGGGCTTCGGCGTGATCGCATGGGCAGTTCTTCATCTGGCCACGGGCAAATGCCGCCGCCAGGATTGGCTGCTTTATCTCCTGGCCGCGCTGTTTCTGGCCCGTTTTATCTACATGGGAGCCGCCTAAAGGCGCTTCACTGATGGACCGGAATCCGAAGGCAACAGGAATCTTCGAGACCCCGAAACGAGGCAGACAGCAAACGGTCTTTGCTCTCCGATTCCCCGTTTCGCTTGTTCGCGAGGGAATGTCTTCGACTTGTCAGATCCTGCTGTAAACATATTGGAAACCCTTTCAAAAAAAACGTAAGCTCATCTCAATCCTTCGCTGTACCATGGAGAGAGCTTTGAGTGGATTGCCGGATGCATCTCTCGAATGCGCATCGGCAGGAGAGATTCATGAGAACGCTGGCCCATCCTGCGGGAAGAGGTCCCTGCCCGTAGAAGCGCTAGTCATCCCAAGAGCCCCATGGAGCCCTTTCGAGAAGTGCATGAACTCCTGCCGGAGAGTTGGATGAAGACGACTTGGAATCGCTGGATGAACGGTGTACGGCGGTTATTATTGCCCGGCTTGGCCATCCTGACGGTGGTCTCGCTGGCTCTGGCGCTTTCAGCCTGCGAGAATGTGGCTACCTATACCCAACCCAGCCTTGTACGCGTCATCGACGCATCCTACGTGGCGCCCGCCATTAACGTGACGGCTGAGAATGTGCTGCTGGCCGCCAATATCGGTCAAGGAACCATCACGCCCTACGCCACCGTGCCGGCAACCAACGATGCTCTCATCAGCATCACGGCCACGACCGGAGGCAAGTCGCTCGTAACCACCAGCGGCACGCTGCTCGCCGGCCACCAGCATTCCATCTTCCTCACCGACAATGGCGCCGCCCCCAACGGGTATCAGGTCACCATCCTCGAAGATCAGCAGGTGCCTGCGGCCCAGGGCCACTCCGCGTTCCGCTTCCTTAACCAGGCCCCTAAAACCGGTCCCGTCGATGTCTACATGATTCCCTCCGGGACCACCTTGGCCAATACCATCCCCATCGTCACGGCTCTGCCCGTCGGGGGCACGGCAGGCTACATCAGCTTCAACTCCCAGACCGTCACCATGGTCATCACGCCCACCGGCGAGACCACCCCCAAATACACCTCCCAGCCCTTGACCCTGATCGGCGGCGAGGCACGCACGGTTTTGATCGTCGATACCCAGCTGACCAGCAATCCGCCCGTCGAAGTCTTCATGGCCGACGACGCCGGGCCGACGGATTAAGGCATTTCTCCCTCAAACGGAATCCTCAAAAAGAGCGTGCAAGGTTGCGATTTCTTGAGAAGAATTGCACCTTGAGATTGAGGCTTCGGAATGCACCTGAAGAAGAATTGCTAGAACGCATTTCATCCTTGCCGTTCTGGAATCACGGCGCGCGACCACCGTCAACTCAAGCTTTCCCGCCGCTCTGCCCCGGCTGCAAATTGGAACCGTAGCATGTAGCTGTCTGTCTGGTCACGACTCGGATACACCCGTCCCGCGTATACTTTTCCGCAAGGCAATCCGCGCCATGGACACATCCACGATTTTCGTTCCGGGTTCTCTGCAAACTGGCGCTATTCTCACCATCGTTCTGGCCTTCGCCGGCTACCCGATCACCTTCCTGGGCAC
>JAKABE010000239.1 GCA_021801945.1 Acidobacteriota bacterium | reverse complement strand
ACGCAATGTCGAGGACAAGTTCTGGAAATGGCATTCGAATGGATCGCCGTGAAGCTTTACTCCTATCGGCGGCGGGGGCAGCCGCCGCGCTCGGCCGGCCGGCCCACGCCTCTGTCAGCATCAAGACCGGTGCCCGCCAGGAGCCTGGCTACGTTTCGACGCCGCCTCTGTCGGCGGTCGCCAAGACCCAATACGGCAAGGTGCGCGGCTTTCTGGACGGTGGCGTCTACACCTTCAAGGGTGTCCCTTATGGGCAAGATACGGGTGGCGAAAACCGTTGGCTGCCGGCCAAACCTCCGGCGCCGTGGAAGGATGAGTACCCTGCGCTGACCTACGGGGCGAACTGCCGTCAATACCTCCACGGCTGGACCCAGATAGAGCAGACTTTTCTGCAAGACTGGACCGACGGATGGCAGAGCGAGGACATGCTCAAGCTGAACATCTGGACACCGGACCTGACGGGCAGCCGCGCGGTGATGTTCTATATCCATGGGGGAGGATTCGAATTCGGATCGGCCTATGAACTGCCTTCGCAGGACGGCGCACAACTGGCGCGGTATCACGACGTGGTCTCCGTCACTGTGAATCACCGCCTCAATGGGCTTGGCTTTCTCGACGTCTCGGAGGTAGGCGGATCCGCCTATGAGGACTCAGTCAATGCCGGCATGTCCGATCTGGTTGTGGCGCTGCGCTGGGTACAGGAAAACATCGCGAACTTCGGCGGCGATCCAGACCGGGTGATGATCTACGGCCAGTCGGGCGGCGGCTCCAAGGTGACATGTCTGATGGGCATGCCGTCAGCCCAGGGCCTCTTCCATCGCGCGTCGGTGCAATCGGGTGGCGGCGGCGACATGCCGAGCGGGGAGGAAGGCAAGGAGTTTACCCGCCAGTTGCTCAAGGAACTGGGGATTGCGCCTCATGACATCACCGCGCTGCAAAAAGTGGATTGGCCCGCCTTGGACGCTGCCGCCAATCGTGTTCCGGTGAAGTTCAATCCGTTCAAAGGCCTCTCCTTTTTCCCAGGGCCGCCTGCAACCCGGCATTTCTGGACGCCGACCCTCGATGGCCGGGTCATCACCATGAAATCGTTTGAGGATGCCGCCCCTGAGATTTCGAAGAATGTTCCCATGCTGATCGGCTCGGTCAGCGAAGAGGGCAACAGCATGCGCTCCAATCCAACCGAAGCGGAATGGCATGCCAGCCTCGCCAAGGTGATGGGAGACACCAAGGCCAGCGCGCTGATCGCGGCCATGAAGAAGGCACATCCGGAAAAGGCCATCCGCACCTTGTCCTACGGTGTTGCCGGAGTCATCTTCCGCGGCAACGTCGTGCGCATGGCGAAGATGAAGTATGATCTGCACGCGGCGCCCGTGTATCAATACTTTTTTAGCTGGCAAACACCCATCCTGGATGGAGTCCCGGGCGCGTGGCATACGTCGGAACTGCAATTCTGCTTCGATAACACGGTGCGCTGCAAGCAGGGAACCGGCAACACGCCTGAGGCACAGACGCTGGCCAAGAAGATGGCCACCGCATGGTCAAACTTCGCCAAGACCGGGAACCCCAACCAGCCGGGCCTCGTCTGGACGCCGTCCGATCCGGAGCGCAACCAGACCATGGTCTGGGACAACCAATGCCGCATGGCCGATGACCCGGAAGGCGAAGTGCGCAAGATACTCCAGAGCTGATCGAACCGCCAATTTCGGGCAGATGAATGGCCTGCCGCGTCCCGTTGCATCCAGGCGCGGCCGGGTATTACAGGGAGGTTGATTCTCTGAAAGAGCACGGACAAGGCTGGTGTTCGGCAATTGGCTGTATCAGTCATTTACTGTGCAGGTGGCCTATTGCTTATAGATGGTTGGGTAGTTTAGAAGTATCTCGGCACAGTGACTCGGAATTCTTTGGCATCTTTCTGAGAACGGATGCTCTGAGACTTGCCATGCAGGGATCGCAGCATGACGCTGAAGGCGTGTCCCTCGGCAATGCGCCACGATAGCGAAGAGCGGTCCATGAGATGGGGAAAGAGGATTTGACAGTATGCGAGGTTTGCCCTTCGAGTACAGTGAAATATGCCCCGGTGGCGCCGCTAAGCGGCTGCTGTCCGGCATAAGCCTTCAAAGTTGCCTGTCATGGCGGATGGTTGCGGTGGCCCTGGCGGCGGTGCTTCCGGCCGCATGGTCCGCAGCGACCCCCATGATGGCGGAGCCCGTGCCGACGCAGGTTTTTGAGACCTCGGCAGGTCCCGTCAAGATCACGCCGATCTACCACGCCTGCGCGACGATCAAGGCCGGCGGCGACACAATCTACATCGATCCCGCGTATCCGGCCAATATTTCCGGACTGCGTCCGGCCGATCTCATTTTGATCACGGACATCCATCCGGACCATTTGGATGCGGCCGACATCGCCGTATTGAGCGACCAGCACACGGAGATCGTAGCTCCCGCCGCAGTGCAGGCGACGGTGAAAAGGGCCAAGGTGCTCTCCAATGGCCAAAGCCTCCAATGGCGCGGCTGGAAGATTACGGCCGTGGCGATGTATAACATCCACCATTTGATGCCCAACGGCACGCCCTACCATCCCAAGGGTCGAGGCAACGGTTATGTTCTCTCCTATGGCGGCAAGAACTTTTATTTTGCCGGCGACACGGAGGGGACGCCTGAAATGCGCGCCTTGCGCAACATCGACGTCGCCTTTGTACCGATGAATCTGCCCTATACGATGTCGCCGGAGGAGGCAGCAGCAGCGGTAAAGGCGTTCCGGCCCAAGATCGTCATTCCTTATCACTATCGTGGACAAGACCCGCGCCTATTCGCAGACGCGCTTCGCGGCACCGGAATTGAAGTCCGTCTTCTTGATTGGTATTCGAACGCCGCTCCGGGCGCTCAGCTTCCGCAGGCGTCCGCACATAGCGAAAAACGATGAGAGGTGACAGATGAAGACGCAAAGACTGGCGATTCTGTTGATGGCGGCGGCGGCCATCGGTGGCCTGGCACTGAACGGAAGCGCGCAGCAGTTGACCATGCAGGTGGATGCGAGCCAGACCGGCGCGCCGATCTCACCGTACCTGTACGGCTTTTTCAGCGAACTGCTGATGAACATGTACACGGGCGGGCTTTGGGCAGAGATGCTCGGCGACCGGAAGTTCTTTTATCCCATCAACTCGGACCCTATACAGACACCTCCCAACAGCCGGCGGTTCGTGGGCCGGTGGAGACCGGTCGGTCCGGATGATGTGGTCGTGATGGACCGCGAACACGCCTTCGTGGGCGAGCACAGCCCGGAGATCATGCTCTCCCCCAGCACGCCGCACGGCATTCGACAAGCAGGCCTCGGGCTTGAAAAGGGCAAGCAGTATAGCGGCCGGGTGATTTTGGCCGCCGATCCCGGAGCGCAGATCAGCGTGAGCCTGATCTGGGGCCCCAATCCCGGCGACCGCCAGACGATTCAGATCCAATCTCCCAGCCGGGACTACGTGAAATACCGCCTCAGCTTCACGGCCGGCGCCGACACCGACGACGGCACGCTGGAGATCGCGGGCACGGGCAAGGGAGATTTCCATATTGGCGCGGTGTCCCTGATGCCGGCCGACAACATCGACGGCTTCCGCGCCGACATGATCGAGCTCTACCGGCAAATCGGGCCCACGCTGCTGCGCTGGCCGGGAGGAAATTTCACCTCCGGATATAACTGGCGGGATGGTATCGGAGATCCGGACACGCGTCCGCCGCGCTACGACTACGCCTGGGGGGCGCTGGAATCGAACGACATGGGCCTGGACGAATACATGACCCTGGTCCACCTGCTTCACATGGAACCCTACATTTGCGTGAATGACGGGTTGGGAGGCGCCTACTCCGCCGCCCAGGAGGTCCAGTACGTCAACGGCTCCGTGGACACGCCCATGGGTCATCTTCGGGCGCTCAACGGCCATCCGACGCGGTACCATGTCAAATTCTGGAACGTGGGCAATGAGATGTATGGCTTCTGGCAGCTCGGCCACATGTCTCTGGCCCAGTATGAGATCAAGCAAAACATGGTTGTGGAAGCGATGCGAGCGGTGGATCCGAGCATCTTCGTCATCGCTTCGGGAGCCGACCCGGCCGAGATGTCCAGTACCGGCGCGGGGAAAGCAATCACCGGGAAGCCCATCACCGTCTTCGGCGATCCTCTGGCGGACTGGGACGGCGGTCTGCTGGCAAATTCCTCCAACTATTTCAACGCGCTGGCGGAGCACCTCTACCCCAGGGCGGATGAGGCATTCAACGCGCAGCAGGGGAAGTTCGTGCCGGTAAATGATTCGCTGGTGGACGAAGCGCGCCGGTTGCCCAACCGGATGAAATGCACGGTGGAGGCCTGGGCCGAGTATCAGAAGCGCTTCCCCAAGCTAGACATGTCCAAGATCCCTGTCTCTGTTGACGAATGGGTACCCGGAAGAATCGCGTCCGAGGGACGCGGATTCGGCGAGGGGGATACGTTCCAAGCCCTCTCCGCCGCCGAGGCGCTACAGGTGATGTTCAGGCACTCGGGCATGTTCATTGTGTCGGGATATACGGCCTTCAGTGGACTGCTCGCCCACAACAAGACTGAGTCAACGGTGACGCTGGTCGGGTTAATGTTCGAGATGTACCGGCATCACTTTGGAACCATTCCGGTGGCTGTCACTGGAGATTCACCGCAACCAGATATCCAGGGGACAGTGAATGTGGACAAGCCAAAGGTTCCCTCTGGCAGCCCCACCTACCCCCTTGATGTGGCGGCGGCATTGACGGCCAACCGGAAGGCGCTGACGGTAGCTGTGGTCAATCCAAGCCAGTCACCTGAGCAGTTAAACACGAAATTTAAGGGCGTGAATCTTCAGGAAACAGGTAGATTGTGGCGCATTGCGGCCCCAGCCATAACCTCCAAGAACGTGCCTGGGAAGCCGATGGCCGTCAACATCGTGAAGAGCACCTTAACCGCGGCACCGGGGAAGATGGAGATTCCCCCGCTCAGCATCAGCATCTACGAGTTGCCGGTTCAGTAGTTGAGCCGCAGCATGGCGGCGCCGCGGAGAGAAGAACGCCAAGCATGGTCCGCCGGCGCCGCTCGCAATCTATGGACTTGCAGCATCGCCGGAAAGACAGGAGAGGCGGTCCTTCTCAAGGGAAAAACCCAAAGAATTTGCTTGAACCACGCAAGATCAAGGGAAGAGGATGGCAATGAATCGACGCGAGTTTCTAGCGGCTTCGGCGGCAGGGGCGGCCATAATGCAACAAGAGATGACGGCGTTCGCCGATCCGGCAGCAAAGATCGAAGTCGCGATCAATGCGGCCAAGATCGGCGAGCCGATTACGCCGCTGATCTTCGGAGGGTACCAGGAGCCGGCTACCACGCGCGTGTGGGCGGAGATGCTTACGGATAGAAAGTTCGCGAACGCGATAACCAGTGCCGTGCCGGCGCCAAGAAACTCGTTTTTCCGCCGGTTTGCAGGCGAGCCGTTCAAACCGGTGGGGCCGGAAGGAAGCGTGGTGATGGATACAGTGCGTCCCTTTGTGGGCGTGCACAGCCCGCGCATTCAACTGGCCGGTTCTGAGCCGCGCGGCATTCAGCAGTCCAAACTGCGCATGGCGGGCGGAAAGACTTACGAAGGGCGGGTGTATTTAGCCGGCGATCCCGGCGCCAGAGTTGTGGTTCGTCTGGTGTGGGGAACTGGTGCGGGCGATTCGCAAACCATGGCCATCCCGCCGCTGACCAGCGAGTACCGAAA
>JAKABE010000238.1 GCA_021801945.1 Acidobacteriota bacterium | reverse complement strand
CGGGTTGCCTGTCAGCATCGAAGCTTGCATGCGCCTGATCCGCCAGTTCCGCCCCGCCGCGGTCTTCGGAGTCGGCGGCTATGCCTCCGGGCCAGCGATGGCGG
Source organism: Acidobacteriota bacterium (assembly GCA_021801945.1). The sequence goes on along the minus strand of JAKABE010000238.1, from coordinate 5,654 downwards.
CGGCCCTGCTTCTCAAGGTTCCTGCCCTGGCCTTCGAACCGAACGCGATGCCGGGGCTGGCCAATCGGCTGGTCGGCAAGCGCGTGCAGGCGGCGGCCATCAACTTTCCTGAGGCGGGCCGCTGGTTTCGCCATGCCGAAGTCACAGGCATCCCGGTGCGGCCGGAGTTCTTCACGCTTCAGCCGCCCACGGCGGCCGCACCCCATCTGCTGGTCTTCGGCGGTTCACAGGGCGCGCGCATCTTCAATGTCCACATGCCCGCCGTGCTGCCGGCCCTGCTGACCGCGGTTCCGAACCTCACCGTGCTTCACCAGTGCGGCCTCCGCCACGTCGAATCCACTCTAGCCGCTTACACCGCCAGCGGCGCCGACCCCGCGCGCTGGCAGGTTCGGCCCTTCCTCGACGATATGCCAGTTTGTTTCGCCCAGGCGCACCTGGTCATGGCGCGCAGCGGTGCCTCCACGGTCGCCGAACTGTCCGCTGCAGGTAAGCCGGCCATTCTGGTGCCCTTTGCCGCTGCCGCCGACCAGCACCAGCAGCGCAATGCCGAGGCCATGGTGACGGCCGGAGCCGCAGTCATGATGCAGGAAAGGGACTTGGACGTTCCTGCTAAGCTGCTGGCCGCGCTCTCTGGCCTGCTCACTTCTCCTGACAGGCTGGCGGCTATGTCCGCCGCAGCGCGAGCGCAAGCTCACCCCGGTGCTGCCGGGCGTATTGCCGACCGGTTGGCAATGCTGGCGAAACAGCAGGTCAGTCCGCTACAGAGGAGATAGCGACTCTCTGGTGCGGCAAGGCCACGACATCTGGGTTCAACGATCAGCGTACCGCTCGCGCAGAACAGAAGGCCCGCTTGCCGGAGCAGGCGGGCCTTTCACTTGATGCTTCAGCAATTATCGGCGTCCACCACCGCCATGGAAGCCTCCGCCACCATGGAAACCCCCACCGCCGTGAAAGCCTCCCCCAAATCCGCCGCCGTGGAACCCACCGCCATGGAAGCCTCCGCCCCCATATCCACCGCGGAAGGCGCCGCCGCCGAAGGCACCCAGACGCGCGCCGCTAAACCCACCGGGGTGGCCAGCAAAGCCACGTCCTACGGCTCCACCGCGGAAACCGTTGCCCATATAGGGAGCCCGTCCTGCATCTCCACCACGGAAACCGCCTCTGCCACCATAAGCCATTCGCCCGCGATCACCGAAGCGGCCGTATCCTCCACGGCCGTAGCCACCCCAGCCGCGATCACCCCAGCCACGATCACCCCAGCCACGGTCGCCCCAGCCGTACCATGGCCCGGCTCCGATGAAGATACCGTTGGCAAACCAGCTAGGACCGTAATAGCCGTAAGGGGCGCAAGCGTAAGGATAGTAGGGATAATAGCCCCACTCGCAAGCAGGCGGACCGTAGTAGCCATAATATCCTGGAGCTACCACTGCAGGACCAACCCCAACTCCAATCCCAATCCCAATCTGGGCCTCGGCCGTCATCGCGAGCGGTACAACCATAAGCACTGCCGATAGAACCAAGCGTATGTTCCGCATGACGCCCTCCTTGTGCTGCCCTGTCCTTGTCGATCGAGAACCGAGATTCGGAGTCGCCTCCGTCCTCAGCACTTCCCGGCCTCTCTTCGATCCTTGCTCCGGCCGGCTTCCAATCTCTACAAACAGCCTTTTCTAGCTTTAGTTGCGGTTCCCATTAAAGAATCCCCCCGTGGGGCTTGAATGAGGTCTATTATGCGCCTGAACCGGCGACCGATGAAAAAGCGGCCTTTGTATCGTTCGGCTTCGGCTTGCCCCGCGGGCAGCGTGCGTTCCACGAAAAGAGCCGCTACGGCGCCACCGGTCTCAATATCTCCGGAGCGCGTGGGAGATTTGACTTGGGTTGACGGTTGTGTGATTTGCATCACAACCAATTCCGCACCGGCAGTGAACAATCCAGAATAAAGCGGGACCCCTGACCGCCATCCAGTTTGATCGCGAAGCTGCTTGAGATGGGATGATCGGCAAGACCTCGGGAAGGGCCGCCTACGCATCGCTGCGCGACACATCTACCCGTTCGACCTCGGCCGTGCTAGGCAATCGTGGCAGACGGAGGATCCGGAGTCCAGTCACGCAGCGAGCCTGACGTGAATGCGATGCCGGACCAGCAGCAACAACTCGCCAAGTCGGGCCCCCGAAAGAGAGCGGTGCAATTTGCCCTGTGGAGCAGCGGTGCTTGGGTATTGCCTTTTCTGGCTGCGGCACTGTGGGCGCTGGCTCCAGGGAAGGCGATGCAAGAGGCCATGGTGACGGTGGCCTTGCTGCTGGCCCCCCTGCCGGCGCTCGCATATATGCGCCGGCAGCGCCACGCGCTAGTAGCATGTGCGGCCAGGTCGGAAGAAGCCGCAGTGCAACTGAAGCTGCAACTGGACGCCGTACGCTTTCGCACGGCGCGCCTGCGGGAAGAGTTGCAGGCCGCGGACCGGCAGGCGAGGCTTTCGCACCAGCTTACGTTGTTGGGGCAGTTCACAGCCGGCTTTATGCATGAGTTCAATAACCCCTTGGCGATTGTTGAAGGCCGCTTAGAAGTGCTTCTGGAAGAGCGCAAGAACGATTCCACTCTTTGTCTCGACCTTGAACAGATGTTGAAAGAGGCGCGCTACATGGGCAAGATCGCGCGCACGCTGCTCCAAGCGCTGCGCCGTGAACGCGGCGGAGAAGTCTTTGAACCATCGAATCCGCAAAAGACGCTCCAAGGCGCCCTGACCTCATTTCGCGAGGCAGCTTGGAGCCAGGGCGTAGAACTGATTGAGGGTTTCAGTGACAGTCCGCAAGTGGATGTGCCGGAGCACGTGGTCGCGGAGGTGATTCGCGGCCTGGTCGGGAATGCGCTGCGCGCGCTCACCGGGCGCGAGCACGGTCAGATCTGGGCACGGGTAGACCCCTATCGCACGGCGGGCGCCCGGGTTTGCCTCCGCATCGAAGACAATGGCCCGGGCGTTCCGGAGCAAATGCGCGAGCACCTGTTTGAACCCTTTGTTTCCCAGAGCAGCGGCAGAGAGCGGCTGGGGCTAGGGTTGTTTCTCGCCGCTAGCCTGCTGGATATGTACGACGGGCGGATTCGTTATGAGGCGCGCGAGGAAGGGGGCGCGCGCTTTGTGGTGGAACTGCCGCCTGCGCGGTTCAGCCACGGCCAGCCCTATCATTGGTACGCCGGAGGAGTACAAGAGTGAGCCGCATCCTGGTCATCGACGATGAACCTGCTCTGGGCGAAAACATCCATCGGATGCTGCGCCAGCCCGGCCTCTCTGTTTTGGCATTCGAGGATCCCGTGAAAGGTCTCAGCGAGGCTGTCGCAAATCCTCCCGATCTGGTGCTGCTCGATATGCGCATGCCCAAGATGTCGGGCGAAGAGGTCTTCGCCCGGCTTCATGAGGCCCATCCACGGCTTCCCATCGTGTTTCTTACCGCCTTTGGTTCGGTGGAAGGTGCGGTGCTGGCCATGCGCAATGGCGCCTTCGACTATCTTCAAAAGCCGTTCAAGCGCGATGAGTTGCTACTGGTTGTCGAACGCGCTCTCTCCCACGCCAGCCTGGAGCACCAAGTTGACGCGCTCAAAGGACGGCTTGAGGAGCTTGGCGAGGTGGAGGAGGCGCAAAGCCGCAACCCCGCCATGCTCGAACAGATGGAGCGATGCCGCAAGGCGGCCATGACCGACGCCACGGTGATGATCCTGGGAGAGAGCGGCACCGGCAAGGAAGTAGCAGCGCGGCGCATTCATAACTTGAGCCGGCGCAAGGATGGGCCATTCGTGCCTGTGGAATGCAGTGCGATGCCCGGATCGCTCATCGAGAGCGAGCTATTCGGTTACGAGCGCGGCGCTTTTACCGGAGCCGAGCGGACGAAGAAGGGCCTGATCGAATCGGCCGACGGAGGCACGCTCTTCCTGGACGAGATCGGGGATCTGGGGGTGGAACTGCAGACGCGGCTCTTTCGCTTTGTGGAGGAGCGCGCGTTGCGGCGGCTGGGCGGCCTCACGCAGGTGCGTGTGGACTGCCGTATTCTTTGCGCGACCAACCAGGACCTGAAGGCCAAGATCAAAGCCGGCACGTTTCGTGAAGAACTCTACTACCGGCTGAGCGTGGTGACCGTTACGCTGCCGCCGCTGCGCGAGCGGCCCGAGGATATTCAGTATCTGGCGCGGTTTTTCCTGGAACGTTTTTCGCGTCGCTACGGCAAGAGTCTCGCCGGTTCGCCGCAATTTTACGAGGCGCTGATGAGGCAACGGTGGCCCGGCAATGTGCGCCAACTGAAGAACGTGATGGAAAGGCTGACGGCGTTGCACCCGGGAGGAGTCCTCGGCCCGGAAGACCTCGATGAGGAGTCTCCCGATCTAGGTTCCGCGGCTCCGCTTTCCGCACTTCCATGGAAGGATGCGCGCGATCGCTATCTGGCCAGCTTTGAGCTCTCCTATGCGCAGGCTGTGCTGGCCCGGTGCGGGGGCAATGTGAGCGCCGCGGCGCGGGCGGCCGGTGTGGATCGCAAGACGTTCTATGCCTTACTCAAGCGCAACCGCGAGCAACTGCCTGGGGAATCCACTCCCCAATTTGGCCTCGAAACTGAGGAATGAAATCCTCGGTTTGAGGCAGACTCCTCTCATAAGTCATTGATGTAAAAGACTCCTAACTTTGGCGGCTGGAGTGCTTTTGTTCATGCTGGGAGCCGCCAGTAATGAGAGATTTCACGTCAGGCGTTAAAGCACTCGCACTGATATTGGGCCTTACTCTGCTAGTACCTCAAAAAGGGAGAGCCATTCCGGCCTACGCCCGCCGCTATAGGCTTCGTTGCTTTGCGTGCCATGTCATTCCGCCCGTCCTGAACAAGGAGGGCTTTATGTTTAAACGGCTTGGGTACCACCTGCCGCCAGCTCTCCAAAAGGGGCAGGGTTCGCCGCGCATCTCTGACCTTGTCAAGCTGGAGCCAAAGTGGTCCATCACCACGAATGCGGCCTTCGCGGTCGCCGATTTTGACTTTGCAGCGCAGCGCAACAAGCAGCAAGGCGCCGCTCCAACATCCACATCCGCTTTTCAGGTGGCCAGTTGGACCGCCTATATGAGCGGCTGGATCCCGGACACCAACTTCTTCTACTACACGCAGGACAATATGATTGCCGGCGGTGATGCCAATCCCACGGTCAAAGGCGGATACGTCGGCTATGTTGGCGGCTCGGCCAGCAGCAGCTGGTTTGTCCAAGGCGGCTACATGCGTCAGATGGGCGCCATGGGCACCATGGCGGGAAACACTGAAAGCCTTCTGCCCAATGCCCCCTTGATGTGGGAATACACCGATCCGGACAACTTCACGCTCGACCAGCACATGGTGGGAATGCGCGCCGGATATACCTGGACGATCCCTGGATATAAGCAAATTCTGGCCGCAACGGCGAGCATCAGCAATGGTGACCATGCGGACGGAAGCACGATAACCGGCCCATCCACAAAGAACTCTAAAGACCTCTATGTGGATGTCGATTGGTGGTTCGCACAAGAGAGCGGCATCACCTTCCTGAGTTACTACGGAAAAAAGCACCAGATACAAGATAGTGGCGATCCGAATCAATTTACCTTTTATCCAACCATTCGAAGAAATGGCATATTCGGCAACTATAGGACGTTGCAGAAC
>JAKABE010000237.1 GCA_021801945.1 Acidobacteriota bacterium | reverse complement strand
GCCGCCGCGCAAGAGCAGCCGCGCCAGATCGTAGTCGGGGCGGGCCAGCTCAGTGCGCACGTCCACTACCATGACCAACGCATCGGCCTCGCGGAGCGCCACGCGCGCCTGCGCGAAGACCTCGGAGGCAATCAATTCCTCGTCGCCGGGCACAACGCCGCCTGTATCCACCAAGCGGAAGCGGCGGCCGGCCCACTGGTACTCGCCGTAAATACGGTCGCGGGTAATGCCGGGCTCGTCGCCAACGATGGAACGCCGCGACCCGGTGAGGCGGTTGAAGAGGGTGGATTTACCCACGTTGGGACGGCCCACGATGGCCACCAAGGGGACGGCACGGCCCTCGGCATCGGGGTGGGTGGGAATGACCGATCTGCGGTAAGTGGGCAAGAAAGCTCCAGGTCGGCCATGCGTGACTCGCAGCGGCCTTTCTCTTCCTCTATTTTGACTGACGGCGTCCGGCTATCTCCAGTTCCTCTTCATGCCGCACTTTTCGAAGACGTCATTGCCGCTGAGGATGGGCAGGTTACCGCGACGGCGGCTAAGGCGAAGACCCCGATTTCAGCTAACCAGCAATTTGGACGGAGCAGCCTGCTCTAGGGCATTTCAGCCTCGGCTCTATCGCGAGGCTGCGAACCTCAGATTGAATTTGTCCACGGATGACCGGCTCTCCCCTGCCAACCCAGTCGATGGAAGAAGATACTGAACAGTACTCCTGCGACGATCAAGGCTGTCCACACGATGCTGATGATCGCCAGTTCCAGCCCGAACTCGAGATTCAGGCCGAAATGCCAGGCCATGGCATTGAAGGTCACAAACGAGAGAACAGCGGACGCAACGAAGGTCCAGCGAATGCCTTTTCCGGCACGGCTGGAGATGGGGATCGCAAAACCGATAAACAGGAACGCGGCGCTGAGCATCAAGTAGCCCAAGTTTTCAAGGGCAATATAGATGCCGCGCGGGTTATAGAGCAGATAGAGCGCGAGACCGCTGGTTTCTCCATGGGTGAGGCTGGGCTCCACAACCGCATACTGGACAAAGTAGTCGATCGTAACGATCGCCGTCGAGATCGATGCAAAGCAGAGACCGATGCGGCTCAGGTGCTTCCGGCGGGCTGCGACAAAGACATCGGCGCAGCCGGCCATGATAACAAACACAGGCAGAATGAGAGTTCCCGGCAACATCCAGAGATAATCCCGGGGTACAAACCGGGCGGCATCAGCGTAAGGATAGGCAAGACAAGTCCCGCTGCAATAGGCGCCGGAGCGGGGCGGTGTCACCATCCCGATGGTGAAGGACAGTAGGGTGAGAACGGTCAGCAGAAGCGCCATCCAGAATCCCAGGCGCGCTGCGCCGCTCATCACGGCCAGGTCTGATTCAATGTGCTGAGATGGGTTCGAAGACATCGGATGCCTCGATTCAACCGACCGGTGATTGCCGGAATTTTAGCGCGTTGTGTTCCGAACCGCAGTGACAAGATTCCGATACCTGACTAGCCTGGGAAGATTCCCGGCGACCGCCGCCCCACCAGACCCCTGCTGACTATCATTGAAGTCGGCGCACAATTCCGGCTCATCCGAATCCGTTGCGACTGCTCTCATGACGCCCACTGAGACCTCAACCCGCGCGCTGCCCACGCTGCACGAGTTCTTCGCGCCGGGCGGGATTCTGGCGCGGTCTTCACTGCCCTACGAGTACCGCCCCGGCCAGCTTGAGATGGCCAAGGCCGTGGAGCGGGCACTGGCCGAGCGGCGGCATCTGATTGTGGAGGCCGGCACCGGGACCGGCAAGACCCTGGCCTACCTGCTGCCCGCGCTGCGCACCGGCCAGCGCGTGATCGTCTCCACGGGCACCAAGGCACTCCAGGATCAGCTCTTCTTCCGCGACGTCCCTTTTCTCGAAACGCTCTTGGGCGAGTTGCGTGTCTGCTACATGAAGGGCCGCGCCAACTATCTCTGCCGCCATAAGCTGGCAGCGCTGCGCGATCAGCCGATTCTGTCGGGACTGGAGGAGATCGACCAGTACCGCCAGATCGCTGAGTGGGAGCGGGAGACGGAGACCGGCGACCGCGCCGAGCTCTCCGGCATGCCTGAGACAAGCGCTTTGTGGGCCAAGCTGGATGCGCGCGCCGACGCCTGCCTGGGATCGACGTGCCCGGATTACAGCCGTTGCTTCATCACCGAGATGCGCCGCCGCGCGCTGGAATCGGACGTAATTATCGTCAACCACCACCTGTTCTTTGCCGACCTGGCGGTGAAGCAGCAGGCGGGGACGGCCCCGGACGCGGGCGTTCTGCCCGATGCCGCGGCGGTGGTGTTTGACGAGGCGCACGAGCTCGAAGAGGTGGCCTCGAACTACTTCGGGGTTTCGATTTCGAACATCCGCTTTGAGGAGCTGGCGCGGGATGTGGACGTGCTGCTGCGCGGCAAGGAGGGCGCCGAGAAGCTGCCCGCCCAAACCCAGCAGCTCCGCGAGCGCGCCCGGTTGTTCTTCGCGGCGTTGCCTCACGGCGGGGACGGACGCCATCCCTTCGCCGGCCGCGAGGAGTTCCTCGAGTCCTCCGGCGACCTGTACCTGGCGGTGTGCAACACGCTCAAGGTGATGGAAGCGGAGCTAGGACGGCTGAAGGAGATCGACGAGGCGCCGGGGCTCAGGAAGCGCCTGACGCGGCTGCACGCGGAGCTGAACTTTCTGCTCCAGTCCACCGACGGCAACATGGTCTTTTGGCTGGAGCGGCGCGCCGGCGGCGGAGCAGGAGATTCTTCCGCGGGACGGCGGTCCGGGGATTCGCGCACAACTTCCGCGCTGAGGGCGGGACGCAGCACGTTCATCCAGGCCACGCCCATCGATGTTTCCCAGCTTCTTCACGAGATGGTCTTTGAGCAGGTGCCCACGGCGGTGCTGACCTCCGCCACGCTCACCGTGCAGGGCGGCTTTGAGCACCTGCGCAGGCGGCTGGGCCTCGCGGACTGCCGTGAGCTGGTGGTGCCTTCGCACTTCCGCTACGGGGAACAGGCGCTGCTCTACCTGCCGCCCGGGATGCCGGACCCGCGCTCGCCTGATTTCGTGGAGGTGGCGGCCCTCTGCATCGAGCGCGTTCTCAAGATCACACGCGGCCGCGCTTTTTGCCTCTTCACCAGCTATGCGCAGATGCGCACGCTCTACGAGCGCCTGCTGCCGGTGCTCGATTTTCCCATCCTGCTGCACGGTACGGCTCCGCGCAAAGCTCTGTTGGAGGAGTTTCGCGCTACACCCAACTCCGTGCTCTTTGGAACGGCCAGTTTTTGGCAGGGCGTGGACGTGCAGGGCGAGGCGCTGAGCTGTGTGATCATCGACCGGCTACCCTTCGCCGTGCCCTCCGACCCCGTGGTGCAGGCGCGCATGAAGGCCATCGAAGAGGCCGGCGGGCGGCCGTTCTTCGATTACCAGGTTCCCGAGGCCGTGCTCACGCTGAAGCAGGGCTTCGGGCGGCTGATCCGGTCGCTCGAGGACCGCGGTGTGCTGGTGCTGCTCGATCCGCGCATCCGGACGCAGAAATATGGGCAGATTTTTCTGCAATCGCTGCCGCCGTACCAGACCACCACTGAACTCGCTGACGTGGAGGCGTTCTTCGGGCAAGGGCTGCAGGACCGTCGGCGAGAGTAGAATCTGACCAGGAAAAATTGCCCCAAAATTAGGCGGATCAACGTGTCGATACCCGATTTTCAAACATTGATGTTGCCAGTATTAAAGCTTTCGGCCGAAAAAGAGTGGCGCATTTCAGACACGGTGGAACGGCTGGCGGAAGAATTTAATCTTTCGCAGGAGGACCGAGCCCTCCTGATTCCATCTGGGCGGCAGAGCACCTTTGCGAATCGGGTGGCGTGGGCAAAGTCCTATCTCGTAAAGGCTGGACTCATCAACGCAACAAAGAGGGCGCACTTTCGCATTTCAGAGAGGGGCGAGAGCGTTCTCGCGAACCCGCCCGAGCGCATCACGATTAAGTACCTCAGTCAATTCCCGGAGTTTCAAGAGTTTCGCAAGGCGAGCGACGCCGATGATGAGGCAAGCGATGATCAACTTACGAGTCTCGTCCAGGAATCATCGCTGACGCCCGACGAAACCATTCGTAAGGCGCACTCATTGCTCGAACAAGAACTCGCCGATGAGTTGCTCGCTAAAATTCATTCCGGTACGCCAGCCTTCTTCGAGAGCTTGGTGGTGCGACTCCTGTTTGCTATGGGTTACGGCGGGTCTGTTATAGAAATCAACAAGGCCTTGGTGGGAGGTGCAGGCGATGGCGGTATTGACGGAGTCATTGATCAGGACATATTAGGCTTGGATCGTATTTATGTGCAGGCCAAGAGATACGCTGATGGGAACAGCGTAGGTCCGAGTGCAATACGCGACTTTTTTGGAAGCTTGGACAGGTTCAAAGCTGCGAAAGGATTGTTTGTCACCGCGTCGACGTACACGCCCTCCGCGCGGGACACGGCCGCAATGTTGAGCAAGCGCATTGTGCTTATCGACGGCTCTCAGCTAGCACGACTTATGATCCGGCACAACGTCGGATGTCGGGTGGAGGAGACGCTTGAGATTAAGAAGATCGACGAAGAGTTCTTTGAATAGACTACCGCTCAGGAGCGGGAAAAGATGAAGAGCACAACGCGCACGGTCCAAAGGGCGCCCCTCACTCGCTCTTGCTCCAGCTTCGATAGCTTTCTTGAAGAGGAAGGGATCCTCGAGGAAGTCGAGGCCGTGGCCATCCAACGTGTCATTGCGTGGCAACTCTCACAAGCCAGTTATACAGCGTCAGTCTCTTCAAATACGCGCGCGGCTCCTCACAACCCCTATCCAAACTCTCCCTGTCGCGCTATCCTGGAAGCACCTTAAAAGGTGCTCTCACAGGAGGCGGCCATGCTGGACATTACGACCGACATCCAATCGCTCACCGCTTTTCGGCGCGCGTCGGGCGACTTCATCAAGCACCTCAAGAAGAGCAAACGCCCCCTGGTGCTGACCGTCAACGGAAGGGCCGCAGCGGTGGTTCAGGACGCCGAAGCCTATCAGCGTCTGCTCGATAAAGCCGCCCGCGCTGACGCCGAGGAAGGCATCCGGCAGGGTCTGGAGGACGCAGCAAGAGGCAAGACCCGTCCAGCAAGAGATTTCTTCAACGAGTTTGAAGCAGCGCATGGCATATCTCGTTCACATCGCAGAGCGCGCTGAACGCGACTTCGCCGGCCTTTACGACGAGATCCACGCTGCCAGGACCCTGGCGGCCCAGCGGTGGTACCGGGGACTGAAAAGAGCTGTTCTCAGCTTGGAAGAGCTGCCCAACCGCTGCCCGGCTACCCCCGAAAACCCCCGCCTCCGCCACTTGCTGTATGGCCGCAAGCCTCATGTCTATCGCGTAATTTATCGCGTCGTGGAGAGGGAGAAGCGGGTCGAGGTGCTTCACCTGCGCCACGGCGCAATGCGCGGCTTCAAGGCCGCCGATCTTGGGAAAACGCCTTAGAGCGGCAGACTCTTCAAATACGCGCGCAGCTCGGCACCGAACTCGGGGCGCTTGAGCGCGAATTCGATGGTGGCCTGCAACATGCCGAACTTGTCGCCGGCGTCGAAGCGTTTGCCCTCGAAGGTGTAGCCGAAGACCTTTTCTTCCTTGAGGAGCGCCTTGATGCCGTCGGTGAGTTGAATCTCGCCGCCCGCGCCGGGCTGGGTCTGCTCCAGCAACTCGAAGACGCGGGGCGTGAGCACGTAGCGGCCGATGATGGCCTGCGTGGAGGGCGCGTCTGCGAAC
>JAKABE010000236.1 GCA_021801945.1 Acidobacteriota bacterium | reverse complement strand
AACCGCATTTACCAGGTTGGGCGGCATCTCGTTGAAAGTTACTAGCCGGCGTTTGATGCGGTCCGTGCTCTCGCTCAGGCCGGTAATCAATAGCGGCTCCAGCGCGTAACTGGCCAACTGCTGGCCCTGACTGTCGGTGATTGAATCCACCATGCCACCGCTTACGTGGATGGTCGCGCTATCCGGCGCATGATAGGACTCCGGTCCGGGAAACACGGTAATCGACTGCGGGCCCAGGCTGAACGTGCCCAATTGCGAGACCTGGGTCACGCCAGCGGCAGTGTAACCAGCCTCGCGCAGCTCGTTGGCAATCAGCGAGATGGATAGCGTCTGTCCGGGACGCACCTCGCGCGGCGCTGCATAAATCTTAGCCGTATCGACAAAGATCGGATGCCGGAACCGCGCGTCACCGATGCGTTGGTATCTGAAATAGTAATATGTAAAGACCGAGCCGCTCGCCACCGCACCCAGGCCTATTACGGTCAGCGCAATCAGCGCCAGCACCGATTTAACCGAGCGCCGACCTGTCGACTTAGCAAACTTGATTCTCAACGCCATCTTCAAGAAACTCCCGGCTTCCGGCCCCCAGTCGCCGGTTTACTCGGCTGCAACCCCATCCAGCCTATCTTTAATTCAGAAGGTGTGCCGATCAAACACTGCAAGCCCGCAATCACAGACTGATTATTAGCAGCTCGCTTCCAACAGCCTTTCTTCTTCAATGCGCTCCTTCGTCCGCGCCAATACCTCATCCAGCGCTACATCCTCGCTGGTGGCCGTCGCGCGAGTCACCAGCTCCACTTGGCCGCCTGCCGCTTTCTTGCCCACATTGATGCGGTACGGGATCCCCACCAAATCTGCATCTTTGAATTTGACTCCTGCGCGCTCGTCCCGGTCATCCAGCAGCACATCAAGACCTGCCACATCAAGCTCCGCGGCCAGTTTCTCGCCCGTTTCGCGCAACGTGGCATCCGCAGCATTGGTCACCGTCACCACCACCGTGAAGGGCGCAATCGAGGCCGGCAGCCAAAAGCCGCTGGCGTCGTTCGCCTGCTCGACGGCCGCCGTCAAAATCCGCTCAATACCAATCCCGTAGCTACCCATGATGGGCGTCACTTCCTTGCCGTTGGGATCGAGCACACGCGCGCCCATCGACTCAGAATATTTGTAGCCGAGCTTGAAGATGTGACCGACCTCGACCGCCTTGCCCACGACGAGCGTGCCGTTGCATCCGTCCTGAGGGCAGCCCTCGCCCGCATTTACACTGCGAATGTCAGCCATGAGAGTCCAGGAAAAGTCGCGTCCGGGGATGACGTTACGCAGGTGGTAGTCCTTCTTGTTGGCACCGCCGACCATGTATTTACGCCCTTCGAGCGCCTGATCAACGATGACAACCAGAGGCTCTCCAGCAGCCTCATTCTTCCCTCTTTCGGAAAATGCAGGGCCGAAGGACGTTTGAGCCTGCACCTCCTTCGGATTAAGGCCAACTGGCCCCAAGTAGCCTGCGGGGCCACGGAAATAGCTCTCCAACTCTTCGGCCTGCATTGGACGCAATTCGAGTGCTCCCACGGCACTCGTCAGCTTCGTTTCGTTCACCTGATGATCGCCCCGCAAAAACACAGCGACAGGTTCCCACAGTGGCTCTGTAGGGCCAAGTCCGGCGCTGCGAAGTGTCGTTCCGGGACCGTACCCGCGTTTAGCCATGTACGCCACACACTTAATGTCCGAAGCCGGCGAAATTTTAAAGAACGCCGCCACGTCCACAATCGCGGCGCAGCCCGGCGTATGCACTAACTCCGGCTTGCCGTCGCCCGTCGCCTCCATCTCCGTCACCGGCACGAGCCGCGAAACCGCCTTTTCGAGATTCGCAGCATAGCCGCACTTGGAGCAGCTTGCGATCAGATCCTCGCCCGCGTCCGTATAGACCATGAACTCCTGCGACTGCGAGCCGCCCATGGCACCCGAGTCCGCCTCGACGGCGACGAATTTGAGGCCGCAGCGCGTAAAGATGGTCCGATAGATCTGGTCGTGCAGGTCGAAGCTGCGGTCCAGGCCGGCTTTGTCAATGTCGAAGGAGTAGCTGTCCTTCATGATGAACTGACGCACGCGCAGCAGACCCGACTTGGGCCGCGGCTCGTCCCGAAACTTGGTCTGGATCTGGTACCAGATCTGCGGCAACTGCTTGTAGCTGCGTAGCTCGTTGCGCGCAATCGTGGTCATGATCTCCTCGTGCGTCATGCCCAGGCACAAGTCAGCGCCCTTGCGGTCCTTCAGCCGGAACATGTTGTCGCCCATGGCCGTCCAACGTCCACTTTCTTCCCACGGCTCGCGCGGCAGAATACCGGGCAGGTAGAACTCCTGCCCAATCTTGTCCATCTCCTCGCGCACGATGGCCATGATCTTGTTCAATGAGCGCTGGCCAAGGAAGAGGTAGTTGTAAATACCCGCTCCCAGCTGCCGGATGTAGCCGGCGCGGAGTAGGAACTTGTGGCTGGCCACTTCGGCATCCGCCGGGGCCTCGCGCAGAGTGGGAATAAAGAGCTTCGACCAACGGTGCATAAATGACGAGCACAATCTTTCCCGTCCGCTGGAAACGGACGTAGAGCGAATCACAGCGATTTCTATTCTAAATGTCAGGATACTTGCGATTGTTGTTTTGCGCGGTTCCTGGCCTGGTATGCCTCTGATCAGCTTCTATCAAATCAGCTCCACGCCCCACAGATCATGCAGGTGAACCACGCCTTCAACGTGACGCTCGACGTCCACCACGATCAGCGACGTAATCTTTCGCTCCTCCAGAATCGCCAGCGCCTTTGCGGCGAGTTCCTCCGCTCCAATCGTCTTCGGATTCGTGTTCATGGCCTCGCCAGCGGTTCTGCTGAGCGCCGTGCCGCCCTCGCGCTCCAGCAGACGACGCAGATCGCCGTCCGAGATGACGCCGCGGAGTCGGCTACCCTCCTGGACGGTCGTAATGCCGAGCTTTTTTGACGACATCTCGTAGATCACATCGGTCATCGGCGTCGCGGGAGCGACCACGGGCACGTCTTCGCCCGAATGCATCAGATCCCGCACCTTGGCCAGTTGCTTACCCAGTTTGCCGCCGGGGTGCAACTCGGCGAAGTCCTCGGCGCGGAAGCCTTTGCGTAGGCTCACAGCAATGGCCAGCGCGTCACCCAGAGCCAGCATGGTCGTGGTGCTCGCCGTGGGGGCCAGGTTCAGCCCGCAGGCCTCACGCTCCACGCCGCAATCGAGGGCCACGTCACTGGCCTGGGCTAAGGTTGATTGCAGATTGCAGCAGAAGCTGATAAGGGCATCGCCCTTACGCTTGAGCGTGGCCAGCAACCGCAAGATTTCCTCAGTCTCGCCGCTAGCCGAAAGAGCGATCACCACGTCACCGCGCATCAGCACGCCTACGTCACCGTGCACCGCCTCTGCGGGGTGCAAGAAGAGCGCCGGCGACCCGGTGGAACTGAGTGTAGCCGCAATCTTCTGCGCGACGATGCCGCTCTTGCCCATCCCGGTGACCACGACACGGCCGTTCGATTCACCACAGCGCAGTACCAGCTCGACCGCACTGGAAAAGGCAGCGGCCATCGGCCCCTCCAGGCGCACAGCCAGAGCTTCAAGCGCGGCAGCTTCAGTACGGACCAGATCGGCGGGCTGCGACGCATCCAATTTGCGACTATGGACTTTGGGCTCACACATCGGCTTCTGATGGTAGCAAAAGTCAGCGAGCAGAGAATAGAGATCCGAAAGGAGCCCCCCCACCAACCATCAAGCAGACAATTCCGCTTGCTGGCTGGAACGCGGTTTGGCTGCCCATTCTGCCCGGATTGCCGAACGCCGGCCTCAGCCCTCGGACGATTCCTGCTCGTACAATAACAACATGAGTTTATTCCCCATCAAGCGGAACACCCTCGTACTTTCCGCTACTCTTTTTCTGCTGGCCATCTTTGCCTGGGCGGGCTGGATCAACTGGGAGTACCGCCGACAGGAGTCGGAACGCCGAGCGGCGCAGGTGGTTGCCCAGAGCGTGCTTGTGCCGAACGCGGCCGGCACCGCCCTGCAATTCGTCACCCCGTTGAAAGGCAAACCCGCGCCCAACTTCACGCTCGAAGACCTGAAGGGCAAAGAGGTTTCGCTCTCGAGCTACCGGGGAAAGGCCGTGCTCATCAACTTTTGGGCCACTTGGTGCACGCCCTGCAAGCTCGAAACCCCATGGTTGATCGAGTTGCGCAACCAGTACGCAAAGCAGGGTTTTGAAGTGCTGGGCGTCTCGTCCCAGGGCGATGACGCCACGCCAAAAGATACCGCGGAGTGGAACCAGGATAAACAAGCCATTGCAAAATTCGTCCATCAGGAAGGCATTCCGTACCCGGTGCTGCTGGGCGGCGACGGCATTGCTCAGCCCTACGGCGGTGTGGAGGACCTGCCCACTTCCTTCTACGTCAATCGGAAGGGGATCGTGGTGGCAGCACAGATGGGGTTGACCTCGGAGAGCGACATGGCTGCCAACATCCGCAAAGCCCTGGCCGACTGACACTTCCGCCTTGCGGGAACGGAGGCAAAGATTGAGGGGGGGATTGAATATGATTCCTGCAAAATGGCGGATTCATCTGGTGCTGGCGGTGGTATTTGCGTTCACCGCTGGGGGCACGGGCGCGCAAGACTATGGGTTGAGTGCTTCCGCACTCAAGGACGACTCCGTCGAATTCCTTTACCCCGAACAATTGAACGTGACCGCCGGCCAGATCACGCCCGTGGCTCTGCACTTCCGCGTCCTACCGGGCCTGCACATCAACTCCCATACCCCCAGCGGCGGCTTCCTCATCCCAACGGTATTCTCGCTTCCTCCAAGCACCGGCATACGCCTCAGCGATCTTAGCTATCCGGCCGGTTCGGAGTTGACCCTGCCCGTCGACCCCAAAACAAGGCTCAGCGTCTATTCCGGCGATTTCGTCATTCACGCACACGTTCTGGCCACCCGCGGCGACCACATGCTTGAGGGCAAGCTCCGCTACCAGGCCTGCAACATGAACCAATGCTTGCCGCCTAAAACAGTCACCGTGCCGCTCGATGTGGTGGCAAAGTAACTCTCAGAGATATGCACTACCAGATAGTGGGTCTGCTGCTTGTCCGTCTTTCGACATACTTCCCCGCGGCGGAATGCGCTTGGACGCCTACCTGCTTCCCTCGTAAAGCCGGGAACATCCCACGATAATTTTTCCTGTACGCCGCTCGAGTGGTATTCTAGCGCGTTGATTTTCCGAGCGATAAGGAGGAAGACGTGAAAAAGGGCAGCGTGCTAGCATCCGGGCTGGTGATTGGGGGATTGGCACTTTTGGTGGGATGCAAGAGCCAGAATCAGTACACCATTCCCGTGAAGCCCACATGGCAGGGACCGCCCTACCACCTCGCATTTGACACACAGGGAACCAAACCCAACCCCTCGGGCATTACCATTCCGGTCATCAAATACACGGCCAATCCTCAAGCAGTGGTGAACAGAGCTACCCTCCTGGTGCGAATCGAACCCTTGGGAGCCAAGAAGAACCGGAAGATCATGAATCAGATGGTGATGGGTGCGTTCAATATCCATGGCACACAGGGCACACTTCCCACGGAATACATGGATGCAGCCGATAAGGCATTGGCAAGCCTGTTGGAAGGTTACGGCATTCAGGGAAAGATCAAGGTATCGGTGTTGCTTGCCCAATCATCAATCAGCAGTCAGCCCGGAGATGATGAAATCAGCCAATTCAAGCTATCCGATTGGATTTCGACGGGCGTTGAATTCA
>JAKABE010000235.1 GCA_021801945.1 Acidobacteriota bacterium | reverse complement strand
GATGGGCTTCTCTGTGGATGCGGAAGGAAATGGATTCTTCGAGTTAGGACCCGCTCATCGAATCTGGTCCGAAACGAGGGAAAAATGAGAATCGATGCGATTATCCTGCGCGAGCTGCACATGCCGCTGGTTCACCCGTTCGAGACTAGCTTTGGCGTTACCCGCAACCGGAGGATTTTGCTGGTGGAGGTCCAGTCGGAAGGACTGACGGGTTGGGGCGAATGCACGGCGGGTGAGCACCCATTCTTCTCGGAGGAGTCGACCGACACGGCGTGGCGGGTGATGGCCCAGGAGCTGGGTCCGATGCTGGCCGCCGAGCCCCCGGAGCACGGAGGCGACTGCCCGCGCGTCTTCCGTCAGGTGCGCGGCAACCGCATGGCCAAGGCGGCGCTGGAAAACGCCATCTGGGACCTGGAGGCGCAGCGCGAGGGCATGTCGCTTTCGCATCTGATCGGCGGCATCCGCGAAACCATCCTCTGCGGCGTTTCGTTGGGCATTCAAGCTTCTATTCCCGAGCTGCTGGCGACCGTCGAGCGCGAACTGGCCGCGGGCTACCAGCGCATCAAGCTCAAGTGCAAGCCGGGCTGGGACATGGAGGTCTTCGAACGGGTACGCGACCGCTGGCCAGGAATCATGTTAAGTTGCGACGCCAACTCAGCCTACCGGCTGCGCGACGCCGACCACATTGCGCAGTTCGACGCTTTTGAGTTGCTCATGATCGAGCAACCCCTCTGGCACGACGACTTCTACTTTCACGCCATTTTGCAAAGACGGTTGGAGACGCCCATCTGCCTCGACGAGTCGATCCGCAACCGCCGCGATGCGCTGGCGGCCATTGAGATGGAGTCCTGCAAGATCATCAACATCAAGCTGGGACGCGTGGGGGGCTTTTCTGAGGCCATCGCCGTGCACAACGCGGCTCAGGAGCGCGGAATTCCGGTCTGGTGCGGCGGCATGCTCGAGTCGGGCGTGGGTCGCGCCCACAACATTGCTCTCTCGACGCTTGAAAACTTTTCACTACCCGGCGATGTGTCGGCCTCCGCCCGTTATTGGGCAGCGGACATCGTGGAACCGGAGATCACCGTGTCGCCGGAAGGCGAGATCGTCGTCCCCGACACGCCGGGCCGCGGCTATGAGGTGCGCACGGACCTGGTGGAGCGGCTCACCGTGCGCAAGGAAACTATCCGTGCCATGGAACTCGTGGGGTGAGAACGGGTCCGTCGGAACTGCGGCTGGGCCAGTCGAGGTTTTGCCTCGGATTTCCGCAGGATAAAGGGCGCACGAAATTCGATCACTGAAACCTACGCGCCGTGAGCTTCGTCACTACAAATACGGGCGGGTGATGGCGGGGAGCCAGATGCCGCGGCAGCTATGATGCGCAGTTGTAACTGGGCCCCTTGCGTCTGGCTGTCTTGCGGGATGGGCCCAGTCTCCTATGCCGGCGCCAGGGGGGTGCCCCCGCCCGGGGAGCTTGTTCCTGCCATAGTAGGCAGAAGACGGAAGCCGCATGCGAACGGCTTGACCGATGGTAAAATCGGGGTGTGACTCCCTCTGCGCGAGATCGCGCCCGTAAGATCAAAATCATCATCTTCGATGTAGATGGCGTTCTCACCGACGGCACCATCTGGCTCGTTCCCGGTGATGCGCACAGCGGACTTTTGGACGAGATTGGTGGAAAGGGCAACATCGGCTTCGGTGTCAGTTCGACAACCATGGTTGAGGTCAAGGGCTACTCTGCGCATGACGGCACCGGAATCTCGTTGGCGAAGTTGGGCGGCCTCAAGTGCGGCGTCATCACCAGGCGCATCAGCGAAACAGTAGCCACGCGTGCCCGCGACCTCAAGCTCGAGTTTGTCTATCAGGGCCAGGCCTATAAGATGAAGCCCATCCGCGAGATTTGCGAGAAGGAAGGCGTGACGCCCGAGGAGATCTGTTACGTGGGCGACGACGTAATTGACCTGCCCGCCATGCGCGGCGTGGGCTTGGCCATCGCAGTGGCCAATGCGCGTGAGCGCGTCAAGGCCGAGGCCCACTATGTCACGCCCAATGCAGGTGGCTGCGGGGCCGGCCGCGACGCCATCGAGTTCATCCTGGAAGCGAAGGGCGTACTCACCCAGTGCATCGAGGCTTTTATCGACGAGAACCATCCTATTCCGCCGTCCATGGACATCGGCAAGGGCGGCGACCTAAAGTAGCTCCGTTTCCTGGAACTTTCAACTAGCAAGGCAGTCATCCTGAGAAGACCGGAGTCCGCCGCAGCACCTCCGCTCAGGGTGATAATTTGCTTCTTTGATGTGAACTTCGACCTGGGAACGTCAGGACTTTGCAATGACCGCAAGTGGCGAAGAAAAAAGAGCGGTGGTCTTATTGAGCGGAGGCCTCGACTCGGCCACCACGCTGGCTATCGCCAAGAGCGAGGGCTACCAGACCTACGCGCTCTCGTTCTCTTACGGCCAGCGGCACTCGTGGGAGCTAGAGGCAGCCAAGCGCGTGGCTGCATCAATCGGAGTGACCGAGCACCGCATCGCCGAGATCGATCTGCGCGCCATTGGCGGCTCCGCACTCACCGCCGACATCGATGTTCCCAAGGGCCGCGCCACGGAGGAGATGGCGCACGGCATTCCGATTACGTATGTGCCCGCGCGCAACACCATCTTTCTCTCCTTTGCGTTGGCCTGGGCCGAGGTGCTGGGGGCGAACGAAATCTTTCTGGGTGTGAATGCGCTCGATTACTCGGGATACCCCGATTGCCGCCCCGAGTACATCGCCGCCTTCGAGAAGATGGCGAACCTAGCCACCAAGGCCGGCGTGGAAGGCCGCCAAAAGCTCAAGATTCACACGCCGCTCATTGCCCTCAGCAAAGCGCAGATCATTGCCAAAGGGATTGAATTGGGCGTCGATTACTCGCTGACCAGCAGCTGCTACGACCCCTCGCCCACCGGTGCGCCTTGTGGCCAGTGCGACTCCTGCCTGCTGCGCGAAAAGGGCTTCCGCGAAAACGGTATTGCCGATCCATTGCGCAGCCGCTAACGTAGGATTCGACAATCTGTTGTTGGGGGAACGGCACATTCCAGGATTTAGTAAGCTCGTCTTTCCTATATCGCAGCAAAGTCTCAAGAGGTCTTGGTTGGGCAGATTTCTCTCGCTCCTTTTGGGACCGCGTCTGCGATACCTGATGCGTTTTTATATGCATCACAATCGGCTGCCGC
The DNA here is from genome assembly GCA_021801945.1 of Acidobacteriota bacterium. The sequence goes on along the minus strand of JAKABE010000235.1, from coordinate 2,586 downwards.
GCGTTTTTTCGCCGGTTCGGATGACGGATAAGCTGGCACTCCGGATCCTCTCACAGCAATGTACGCCGCTGCGGCGGGAGCTGACCGACAAGCTGACCTGCAGAGAGATTGTCCGCGCGATGTGTCCCGAGCTTCGAGTCAAGAGCGTCTACGGGATTTACGAAAGTCCGGAGCAGTTTTCGCTTGCCGCGCTACCGCAAGCCTTTGTACTCAAACCGAATGGCGCCTCGGGATTGAATCTGGTTGTGCTGGATAAAAGCGCAGCGCGTGAGACGGAGCTGCGGAAGATCATTGCGGAATGGCTGAGGGTGAGCTATTTCAAGTGCACCCAGGAGCCGAGTTATCGCGGGATCGAGAACAAAGTCTTTGCTGAGGAGTTGCTTCTGAGCGCCGAAGGCTTTTATCCGATGGAATTTCGCATTTTCTGTTTCCACCGCAAGGCCTGCTGCATCGAGTATGAGGTGGCTCCGAATACTCCGGGGCTTTCAGCGCTGTTTGACAGAGATTGGAATCCGCTGCCAGCCTACTATTTGCACGGGCGGTCCGATCTCGATCCCGGACTCGCACGGGCGCCGCGCCCGCTCCATCTGGAGACAGCAATTCAGGTGGCGGAGAGATTGGCGGAGGGGCTCGACTTTATCCGGGTTGACCTGTATGACCTTCCAGATGGGCTGGCGTTTGGGGAGATGACAAGCCATCCCTGGGCCGGGCTGGTCAGTCTGTCACCGCCGGGCGCGGACGAGTTGCTCGGCCGCTATTGGGAACCCTTTAGCGCGTCTCCTGTAGACCGCGCGAACATTTGGCCTCGCATCGAGGAGCGGAAAGAGCTGAAGGTAGGGGTCGGGAGCTAAATGAGCTACGCCGTCAAAGAGATCTTCTATACGCTCCAGGGCGAGGGTGCGCAAACCGGCCGCGCCGCGGTCTTCTGCCGCTTTGCGGGCTGCAATCTGTGGTCGGGGCGCGAGGCGGACCGCGCGTCGGCCATCTGCCGGTTCTGCGATACGGACTTTGCGGACACGAATGGACCGGGCGGCGGGAAGTTCGAGTCTGCCGAGGCGCTGGCGTCAGCCATCGAAGAGAAATGGGGCCGGCGTGGTGTCCCAGGTCTCAAGAGCGAGGCCTCCACCGCGCGAACGATGACCTGTTCGTGGGGACCGCAGACATGGGGCACCCAGGATGCTGAGGACGGCAAACGATTCGTAGTGTGCACTGGCGGCGAGCCTCTGCTGCAGCTCGATGCGAGCCTGATCGGCGTGCTGCACGCACGCGGCTTTGAGATTGCCGTGGAGACGAATGGAACCATCGCCGCTCCGGTGGGCATCGACTGGCTCTGCGTTAGCCCGAAAGCCGGTGCAGAGCTCAGGCAGCGCAGCGGCGACGAGTTGAAGCTGGTCTATCCGCAGGTGGGCGCCGAGCCGGAGGCCTTTGCGGACCTCGCCTTCCGGCATTTCTTTCTTCAGCCGATGGACGGGCTGGAGCGCGAGCGCAACACGCAACTGGCGCTGCGCTATTGCCTCGATCATCCGCAGTGGCGCATGAGCTTGCAGACGCATAAGCTCCTCGGCATTCCGTAAAGACGGGGAACAGGGATAGGGCAAATTGAGAGATTTCTCCACGAGCGAGTGGCACAAATGGATGACCCTCGCAGCATCACGGAGCATTTATATGGCCCGGAGTTTGGCGAGCTTTGGAGATACCGCGTCAGCAATTGCCGCTCATCTCGCTCATCGAGGGTCGGGTTGGCCTGGTGACTGTCGGTGCATAGACCGCCCTCCTCGCGTCTAGGTCGAGCCTGAGATTTGAGATGGATGTCACGACAAGCTCACCCCAGCCATTCTCGAAACCGTTCCAAATCCGGCGACAATTGTTGCAAAAATAGGCCATTCTGGTTGAATCGATTCGGTACTTTTCTTGTTTTTCCGGCGAGATATCCCTCAACTTCTTCGCAATGATGGGGAATATCTCTTGAACTGCAATTTGTTCAAACGCCTCACCATGCAAGCAGTCTGGATTACGGCAGACCTTACGCTCATGTCTGTGCTCGAGCGTCTTCTTCATGTTTCTACCTCCGGTTCTCCCGCTGCGTGTTTTCCCACTCATGTCCAACACTCCTCCACGGTTTGAACATTACACCCAACTTGCGACCGGCCAAGGAATTCGCTAAAGAATTCTACGTCCTTCACTATTTTCCGCGATCGCAAAGATTGTGGGGAGAACAACGCTTTCGATGACCTCTTGATTCCGCGCGGTTTTTGCCGCATCCAGTCCCATCGCAGCCTTCGTCCCTACTCCTTGTTCCCTCGTTCCCTGCCTTCCGCCTCTGCCAGCCAGCCCCGGCGCAGTTTTTCGGCAGGAATGCTGGAGAGATAGGGCTTGATGTCGAGGACCGGCGTGCCGTCGAGCATGTCTACGCCGCGTACGTGGAGCGATGCGCCGTCACGGCGCAGCAGCTCAACCACCGTGAGGCCGATGGGGTTGGGGCGTCGCGGAGAGCGGGTGGCGAAGACGCCGTGCGGACGGCGCTCGTCGGTGGGCGGATGGGCGACGAGATCGAAGTCCTCGGATCGGTCGAAGACCCAGAGAACG
>JAKABE010000234.1 GCA_021801945.1 Acidobacteriota bacterium | reverse complement strand
CACCGCGATAGGGAATCTGTCTGAGGGGCACGACTTCCAGATCGCGGATCTGGTCCGCGGTTTCCTTGCGCCCGTGCGGTTCCACCAGGCCGATGACGACATCGATGCCCTGCTGGTGTTTCATCATGTGGGCGTCGTTCAGCATCAGGTAGGTCTTGCCCACCCCCGGCGCGGCGCCGATATAGATGCGCAGCTTTGCGGGTTCCGGCTGTTTTTCGAGCTTAAGCTCGACCATAGTTTCGGCGCTTCTCCAGTCCTTAGAGTCTCTTCAACTCTGTGCTACCCGCTTCTTCTTTCAGCAATAACAGCCGGCTTCCGTGGTTCCGCCTGGCGACCTTTGTCCACTCTCATTCATGGCTCGCTTCAGCCCACCTCGACCGGATGGCGTGGAGCTTCGACAGGAGCAACCGGCAAGGTGAAGCGGAAGGTGGTGCCGTGTCCCAGGCGGCTCTCCACGGCGGTCTGGCCACCCAAGGACTCCACCAGGCGGCGGACGAGCGCCAGGCCCATGCCGGTGCCGCTCTCTGAGAAAGCATTGAAGCGGTCGAAGATGGTGCTCAGGCGCTCGGCCTCGATGCCGCGGCCGGTGTCACGCACGGTGAATTGAACGAACTCTCCAATCTCTTCTGCCGCCAGCAGGATCTCGCCCTCAGCCGGCGTGTAGCGCAACGCGTTCGACAGCAGGTTATCGAGGATGGAGCGCAAAGCGCGTCGGTCGGCGTAAACGACAGACAGGTCCACATAGGCGCTGACCTCAACGCGGACACGCTTTTGGGCGGCTTCATCGCAGTAGCGGTCGCGGGCCTCCGTCAAGGCCTGCAACGGATGCAGGCGTTCGAGCAGCATCTCGCGCTTGCCGGTGTCCAGTTCCGCCACCTCGATCAAATCACTCATCAAATCGTCTAATTTCTCCGATTCCTTCGATGCCGTGGCCACCAGCTCGGATTGCAGGGGAAGCAGTTCACCGCCGAAGCCCTGGCTGAGCGCATACAGTCCGCGGCGCAATTGCAGGAGGGGATCGCGGAGTTTGCTGCTGGCCACGGCGATGAACTGCGTTTTGAAGCGGTCAGTGTCCTGGAGGGTAGTAACGTCCTCAAGGGTGGTGACGGCCCCCAACAGCCGGCCATCGGCGTCGCGCATGGGCGTGGTGCGCAGGCGGTAACTGCGCTCGCGTTGGCCGATGCGCATGGGCAGCATCGAGGCCTCGTCTTCGGCGGCTACGGCCTTCTGCATGGAGACGGCGTCGCGGATGGCGTTCAGGATCTTGTCGCCGCCAGGAGTACTGGTCAAGGCCATGCGGTCGGCAGCGGACTCGCCCAGCAGTTCCTCCGCGGCCTGGTTCACCTTGAGGACGTGTCCCTTGCCGTCGGTGACGATGATGGGCTCGAAGATGGATTGCAGCACAGCGTCGGAAAGCTGGAACTCCATCTGCCGGCGGCCAGCCTCGGTGTCGCGCAACTCGCGCAACCGCGCGGCGATACGCCGGAGATCATTGGCGATGGCCCCAAAATCGTCGTGGCTGCTCCATTCCACGCGGTGCTCGAGGTTGCCCTCAGCGATGTTGCGGGCACCGCGAGCCAATCTGTGGATAGGCTGCAACACGGAATAGACAGTCGCCAGTTCGACCAGTACCGCGGCCGCGATGAAGACACCGGCCAGTCCTCCCTGCCCCGCAAACGCCAGGGTTTTGTGCGCAATCACCACCAGTCCCACCGTAAGGCAGGCAAGGACAGTGCAGCCGAGAATCAATCGCTGGGAAAGACTAAGCATGATCCGGCCCCCAAGCCGGAGACTGGTATATTCTTCATTCTCGCGGATGAAGCCGTTGCCTGCAAAGAGCAATCCGTCACGGAATGCCGTTTAGTCTGGGCGGAATGTGCCTTTGTTGAAAACCCGGGATTGAAGGGCTAATGAGATATCCCCATTCGCCCGCTTTGGGAAGAGCACAAAGGTAGTCCCAGGCGTACGCAGGGGCTACCTTTCTGACGCCCGCTTTGCGGGTTCTGTGCCATTCCCGACCTAACCTTGGAAACCTGTGAGACCCTGCACTCGGGCTGTGACTGTCCGATTCGGAAATCGGACTCAACCTGGTGAGGGTCAGGAGGCCCGCATTCCAGCCGGCGGGGGCCAGCGCTAAATCTTGGTTGTCACGAAATCATGCGGACGTGATACTGGCCGGCCAAACCGGTAGGGCAGAGGTTCATGGAATCTGGCAGACGCTCAGCGAACTGTTATGCCAGCGGCAGTCGAGGCCTGGCGGTTGGGGATAGGAAACCAGCACCCAGTTGACGCCAAACTCCTTCTTCAGGCGCTCAAAATCCGCAAGCTGGAAGCTCGGCCAACCCTTCTGGGCATCGACCTGGCGCTCCCACACCGGCCCCAACTCAGGCACCAAAGTCACCACCGCCGTATCCTTGATGGCATCGGCCAACTGGCTGCGTTCGGCAAGAGCACGGAAGCCGTGATAGTCCTCGCCGGGAGCTGCAAGGTAGTAAGGGTCGAGGGCAAAGTAAGCGTTCACGGGAGTGTTGTGGCGAATCCACGCAAAGGCCTGCAGCCAAGGATTGGACGAATGGACCCACGGCATCTCCAGATGGGGGCTGGCGCTGTACTCCACGATCTGGCTCACAAGCATGCCGCCATTGAAGGCTACGAGAAAGATTGCCCACCGCCAGAGGCGGTCCTTCAGGAGGTATTTCCCCAACAGGCAGCCGCCTAGAAGGACGAAGAAGAAGTAGACAAGTTGCAGGTAACGCATGGGCTGCCATGGCGTGAGCCGGACAAGGACGGGCGGGGTCAGCATGAGAAACGCCACGCATTGCTGAAAGAGGCCATAGGCAAAGACCGCCAGGGCAAAGCGCGCGAGGCGGGATTCGCCGCGCCGCCGCGCCATGCGCCACAACAGCCAGAACAGGAAGAGCGGCACGAGCACGCCAAGCCACTCATACCAGGCCCATTGGTAAATAAAAAAGTAAGTGCGCGTAGCCACGGCCTTGCGCCAAGTGGGATTGGGGGGCGCAAAGACCCAAGCCAGCGGGAGGGCCGCCGCAACCATCGAGGTCCGATCTTCTCCTAGCCAGGCACGCAGCCAGGCGGGCGCTGGGTCCATGAGGGCCACGGAGAGAAAGACGCTGAAAGAGATGCCCATGGCTGCCATGATGGGATGAAAGAGGAAAGCCAGGACCAGCAACAAGGCGGCAGGCCAGCGCCGGCCAGCCAGAATGCGATCGACGGCCAGAAGAATGCACGCCGTGGCCAAGGTGCGCGGATGCAGATGCTGATCCACGAGATAGAGAGCGGTTCCCGCCACGGGCAGCGTAAACAAGGCGGTCACCGCCGCCACACCGGCCCACTGCGCAGAGGACTCCGCAAACAACCGCCGCGCGATGCCGTGGCAGGCCCAGACAATGGCAAACAGACCGATGAACTGCCACAGCAATTCCGCCCAAGCCGCGGACAAGTGGGTGAAGGAGGCGAAATGAGCTATCCAGCCGGGAAAGATTGTGGCTTGAGTTTGCATGCGAACGAACGCCGCATTGTAAGGAAAGAGCGCGGGATGCAGTTCAGCCTTGACCGAGGCGAGATAGACGGCATCGTCTTCCAGGCCAGGGTGGTAGCCCATGACCAGAAAGCCGAGCACAGTGAAGGCCAGAACCGGCAAAAAGCGGGTTGACCAAAAGCTCTTCCGCAGAGTCATAAAGCTCGGTTGCCGATGTTCAATATGACCTTCATACCCATAGAATTATTCCATACCCGGAGCGACGGGCGCCGAACCCTGCCCCTACCGGGCGCGCTCCATCGTCCAACCAAGCAATTGAACCTGACACTCGTCATTCCGACGCTCTGCGAAGCCCAAAATGTCGCAAGACTGCTGGGCGATCTGCAGGCCACGCTGGAGCCTTTGCGCATCCGCTACGAAATCATCGTGGTGGACGATGACAGCAGCGATGGAACGGCCGCCGTGGTGGCAGCCATAGCGCGTGAGGACTCGCACGTGCGTCTTCTGGTACGCAAGGGCGAACGCGGTTTGGCGGGAGCCATTCTGGACGGCTGGCGGCAGAGCGAGGCGGAGATTCTGGGCGTGATGGACGCCGACTATCAGCATCCGCCCCAGTTGCTGCCGGACCTGGTGGCGGCCATCCGCGGCGGCAGCGATGTAGCAATCGCCAGCCGCTACGTACCCGGCGGAGGGCTGGGCGCGTGGAGCGGCGCGAGAAGGCTCGCTTCGGCGTTGGCCGTGGGCGCCACCTGGCCGCTACAAAGCAAGGCACGGCGCGCGCGGGATCCGATGTCCGGATTCTTTTTGGTTCGCCGCCACTGCCTCCAGGAAGTAGTCTTTCAACGGACCGGCTTTAAGCTGTTGCTGGAGATTCTTGTGCGGGGTCAGGTGGGTACAGTTACGGAGGTTCCATTTATCTTCGGCCGGCGGTTTGCGGGCTCCAGTAAGATTAGCCTCAGGGTCGCCTGGGAATATGCGCGGTTGCTGATGCGGCTCTACAGTGGACGATTTGACCTGTGCAAGGATCGCGCTTGGGAGCCAGCCGGACTCGTGAGGAGACGGCTCACAGTAGTCTCGGCTCCAGCCCGAAGCGGCCGGTAGAACTATTTCGCTTCGCTGATTGACATCAAACGGCCGGCAGCAGGAGACGGAAGAGCAGAAACGCGCCCACACCCGCAAAGAAGACCAGCGCCATGCGGATGCCTGGTTCGCGGTTGACCTCCGGCACCAGGTCGCTGGCGCCTACATAAAGGGCCACCCCCGCTGAAATGGGCAGCCCAAAGAGCGTCCACCGGGGAACCAGCTCGATCGCCAGTACGCCCGCCAGCGTGGCCGCGGCCAGCATCACCGCGGAGTAGAACGCCATTGTTCGGCCGCGCCCGCTGGCGAGCATTACGGAGGCCATGGTGAAGCCCTCCGGCGCCTTGTGCAGCAGGATGGCCAGAAAGATCAGCCAGCCGAGCCAGTTGGAGATGACAAAACCCGAGCCGATGGCGACGCCGTCAAAGAGCGCGTGCACGCTCAGCCCGCCCAGCACCGAGTATCCGGTGTGCGCGGAGACGAATTCCCCGTGATGCGTTTCCTCGCCGTAGTGGAAATGGGCATTGATGGTGTGTTCCAACAGGTGCATGGCGCAGTAGCCAGCCATGATCAGCACCGGCCCCAAGCGCGCATCGATGCGGAAGCTCTCCGGCGTCATCTCCAGCAACGCCGTGGCCATGAGGAAGCCCGCGCCCAATGCGACGAAGTAGCGCAGGTAGCTCTCAATGCCGCGCGCCCGCACCAGCACCAGGCCGCCGGCCACATCGGCCAGCGCGGCTACCATTCCGAGGATGAGTGAGACCTTGAGCATGATTGTGGACCGTGGACAGCAGCCTGTAGCCGGTAGCCCTTGATCTCTGCCTTTCAGCGTCTGTGCATGGCGAGGCGGCGCTTCACCGCCGGCTACGCGCTGCCGGCTACGGGCCTGTTCTTCACCCGCTGTGCCGAATGTGCAGGACGTCGCCATCTTGCACGATATATTCCTTGCCTTCCAGGCGAAGCGTGCCCTTGGCCCGCGCCGCCGCTTCGCTTCCGGCTTCGAGCAGACTGTCCCAACGAATGGTCTCGGCGCGGATGAAGTGATGCTCCAGGTCGGTGTGAATGGCGCCCGCGGCTTGCGGGGCTTTGGAGCCGACCGGCACCGTCCAGGCGCGGCACTCGTCCTCGCCGGCGGTGAAGAAGCTGATGAGGCCCAGCAGTTCGTAGCTCTTGCGGATGAGGCGCGCCAGCCCGCTCTCGTGCAGCCCATAGCTATCGAGAA
>JAKABE010000233.1 GCA_021801945.1 Acidobacteriota bacterium | reverse complement strand
GGCAGTGTCCGGGTGCCCGTACATCTTCAGATACTCCGCCTTTTTGGCCGCGGCCATCGCCGTCGTCTCCGTGGGATCGATGCTGATGACAACAATGTTGAAGTCTTTGCCCGGCCGGAAACTGATCATCTTCAGCGCGCTCGTCATTCCTTCCATTTCTTCCGAACACAGCATCGGGCAGCGGTAATAGACAAGTAAAAGAAGTGCGGGAATTTTGCCGAAATAATTCTTTAAGGGAACCAGCTTGCCGTGATCGTCCGTGAAGGTAAGGTTGAGCGGTAGTTGATAGTTCAGATGCTGGGCGATGCCCACGCCTTTCAGAATGGACGGCGTGGTGTCCACCTGCCCCATGCTGGTGTTCATCGCTGGCAGGCCCTTGGGGCCGTAGGTTGAAATCTGGGCCTGGAGAGGAGGCGTTGCCGCCATCGAGCACAGCACAATCGCCGCGGCAACTCCAACTCCGAGCCGGCTTCTCCGGATTGTCCCCTTGCTCCACATTGTTCGTCTTCTCTTTCTCCCGGCCGACCTTCCGATCCGCGCCGACCAGTCCCTCGCGCGCGCCACACGCGCTTTCTACTTGCTCGCCTGTTCGCGGGCCGTCAGGGCGCGCTGTTCCGCCTCTTGCTGTTCGAAGCCGGTAGGGGCAAACCCATCGGTCAGCGGCATGGTCACCACAGGCCTCGAGTCGCCTGTCATCAGCACCTCTTGCTTCGAGGCCGGCGCCACCGGCAATCCTTGTTGCGCGATCAGTTCCATGGCCCGCTCAATGGGAATCCTTACTTGCCCCTTGGCCTGGTTGATCCAGCTATAGTGATCCATCAGGAGGTTCTCGCGCGCGTGCAGGTTGGCGACCTCTTGGTCGCCGTTGTCGATCTGCAGCTGCGGCGTGGGGAAGCTCTGCATGAGCTGCGCCACCTTGTCCTGCATCGCCGGGTTGGAAGGCAGATTGCCAAGTTGGCGTATGTTCACCACCTTGGCCCACTTGCTGGTCGGCCCGTCTTCCTTGTTCATATGCGCGTTGATTACCTTCCCGATGCCATAGCAGAGCACCGCTGATACCACCGCGAAGACACCAAGCGCGACGATAAACACCAGAACTCCTACGACGCGGACATCTTTCGCCTCGTAGCCCAGGGAAGTATCGATCTCTTCCTGCTTGTGCTCTTCGGGGTCCTGTCCGAGGCTTCCGTTGTTAGGCGATGGCATGTTCAGGCTCCAGGATCTCCTTGAGATGCGGATCGTTGGTCTGCACCAGCGGCCGCGTCTTCAGCCGCATGCAGTAATAGGCTACCCAGAAGGCCATCATGGCCACGGGGACAACCGCGTACTCCAGAATTCCCCAGCTGAAGTGCAGGTTGCGCGCCGCACCCTTGAAGCTGGGCTCAATCAACCAGAACTGGTTCACGGCCACGGCCAGGATCATCACCATGCAGGCCAGTGTCAGCCGCTTCTTGTTGCGCTTCAGATCCCGCGACAGCAACAGCGTGAAGGGAACCAGCCAGTGCAGAATGAAATCGGTCGTGATGACAATGCCCCAACCGCCGCGAATGCGGTCCAGATACCAGTTGATCTCGTTGGGCAGGTTGCCCGACCAGATGATCAGCCACTGCCCGAAGGCCAGGTAGATATTCAGCATCACGAAGGCAAAGGCCAGCTTGCCCAAGTCGTGCTGCTCGGTCTGGCGCAGGATCGTCTTATAGGGCTCGGCTTTGGAGAGCGCAATCGTGACCATGATCGCGAGCGCCAGCACTTGGAAGCCCTGCTCGACCAGATAGAGCAGGCCATAGACAGTCGAAAACCAGGTGACGTCGATCGACATCACCCAATAAATCGAGGCCGCCGTAATCGTCACCGCGTAGACGATGATGCCCGGCCCACTAATGTTTTCCAATTTCTTGATCCAAAAGGGCGTGCGCTCCGGCGGATCCCCGTCCCGGCGCAGCCCCAATGCGTTCAGCCGCCAGGCGTAGAATCCCCAGATGGCAAAGCACAGCGCGCTCACCCACACATACGTCACCGGATTGAGCATCGGCCGCTTGAAGTCCAGGCAATGCGCCTGCGCCTCCGAGATCAGCCCCGCCTTCAACGCCGTCGCGGTGGCATGCACGCTTGTGTAGTTTGCCCACAAGTAAAGCCGTTTCATGTAAATGGCGCTCACCGCCCAGTAGACAAACACCAGAGGCAGCGTGCGGCTCATGGCTTCCAGTGGCCGGCGCAGCAGCAGGCCCCACTTGCCACCCGAGCAGTACTGCACCATAAGTAGGGCCAATCCTCCCACCGCAAACCCGAAAGTGATCATCAGCCCCATCAACCACGCGCGCATCAAATGATCGATCGAGTGATCGGCATAGGCCAGAACAGCGGCAAGGATCGAAAAGATCCCTCCGATCACCAGCGCACGCGTCTTCCAGACGTCCACAAGGACCGGTGCGCCGAGGTCGGCGGGGAGTGTCTTGGCGTGCGATTCGTGAGCCATTCCGTTCAAGTCCTCACTGTTGTGTGGGCCCGGAGGCCGGTTTCTTTGTTGGGATTGAAATCTTAGGTGGCGCAGCGTGGGCCGGTGCCATTCCCGGCGTTCCTTCGCTCCCCACCGGCGGCAAGGCGTTCACCGCCGTCGTCGGCAGAGCCCACGGTTCGGAGAAGCTCGCCGGCAAGTGCTCCTCCGCCGCGATCTCCTTGAGCGGCTGGATCTGCGTGCCCGCTGGTACGTCTTTCACTGTGGCCGCCTGGCTCAGTTGCAGCGCGCGAATGTAAGCCGCCACTGCCCAGCGGTCCTCCGGTGGCAGTTGCGCCCTGTAGTCGGGCATCGCGCCATAACCGTGCGTCATCACGTAAAAATAGTGCGATACCGGCTCCGCCATGCGCACCGCGTCGTGGAAGTTGGCCGCGGGCTTGTACCCGCGCTCCACGATCATCCCCACTCCGTTGCCCACCCGCGAGTGGCAGGCCGAGCAGTACACGTTGTACTCTTCCTGCCCGCGCTTGAGCACCGTCATCGTCACCGGGAATGGCATCAGATTGCTTTCTTCCCGATGACCCTGCGCATCCACCATCACGCCGGTATAGAAATAGCTGTCCTCATGAAACTCCCCGCGCGCCACCGTACCTGCTACTTGCGGACGCGCCCCGCGATGATCCGGAAACATGGACGATCCCCGCTGCGGAAACATTCTGGGCTGATTCTGCATGTCCTGCCGGCATCCGGCGGTGAACACAATCGCTGCCAGGCCGGCAAGCGCAGCACAGCGCAGCACAAGCCGGCGCGCGAAGCTGATTGCTGAGAGCTGAAAGCTGAAAGCTGAAGGCTGCACGCGCATCAGTACTCCACCTCCGTCACCGATACCGGCTTTAAGCTCTCCAGATATACCTTGCTTTCCCGCAGATCGAATTTCGGGTCCAGCGCTTCCAGGCACAGGAAAAACTTGTCCATGGTTGCCCGGTCACGAAAATTAGGTGCGTTGAACAGCGGGTGGTAAAGCGCCGGCAGTCCGTTCAGCGCCAACATACCGTAGGCCGCCGAAAGCCCCGCCCACAGAATCGTCCACTCGTACGCCGGCACCATGAAGGCCGTCCAGGAGTAGGTCGGACGCCCGCCGATATTCAGGGGGAAGGCCAGCACCGAAATCCACGTCTCCAAAGAAAACATGGCCGCTCCGCCAATCAAGCCGCCGATCAGCGTCAGCAGCGGCACCTTGTTGCGGTGAAAGCCGATGGCCTCCGCCGCCTCTTCCAACGGGTAAGGCGTGTAGCAGTCCAGCCGCCGCCATCCATCCTCGCGCGCCTTCCGCGCCGCTCTGATCAGGTCGCCCGGCGTATCAAATTCGGCCAGCAGGCCGTATGTTCCTTCGCGTGGGGGCATTAGTCACCTACCTCCGCTGCCGCCTTGGGCTTGATCTCAGCACCTGGCAGCATGGTGCGAATCTCCGACATCGGAATCATGGGCAGGAAGCGAACGAACAACAGGAAGAGGAACAGGAACAGCAAAAGCGTCCCGCCGAACGTCATGTAGTCCCACTTGGTCGGGTAGTACGTGCCCCACGAAGAGGGCAGAAAATCCCGCGTCAAGCTGGTCACAATAATCACGAAGCGCTCGAACCACATGCCCGTGTTCACCACCAGCGACATGATGAACATGAAAAGCATGTTGGTGCGCCATTTGCGAACCCACAACGTCGTCAACGGAATCAAGAGATTGCAGATGATGAGTAATTTGTAGGACCACCCCATGGGGCCGAAGGCGCGGTTCCAAAAGGTAAAGGCTTCCCAGTGATCGGCTGAATACCAGGCCATGAAGGCTTCCATGCCATAGCCATAGGCAACGATGAAGCCCGTGGCCAGCATGACCTTCCCGCAATTATCGATGTGCCGGAGCGTAACGATTTGCTCCAAGTGATAGAACTTCCGCAGCGGGATGGCCAAAGTGAGCACCATGGCGAATCCCGAGTAGATGGCGCCGGCCACAAAGTAGGGCGGGAAGATGGTGGTGTGCCAGCCGGGCAGAACGGCCACGGCGAAGTCGAAGCTGATGACCGTGTGCACCGAAAGCACCAGCGGAGTGGCCAGGCCCGCCAAGAGCAGCCCGGCGGTCTCATACCGCGCCCAGTGCCGCACCGAACCGCGCCAGCCCAGGGAAAGCATGCCGTAGAAATACTTCGCGAACTTCGACTCCGCGCGGTCGCGCATGGTGCCCAGGTCGGGAACCATGCCGATGTACCAGAAAACCAGGGAAATCGTCGCGTAGGTCGAAACTGCGAAGCAATCCCACATCAGCGGCGAACGGAACTGCGGCCAAACGTCCATGGTCAGCGGCAGCGGCAGCAGCCAATATCCCAGCCATGGACGGCCCACGTGAATCAGCGGGAACAGCGCGGCACAGATCACGGCAAAGATGGTCATGGCCTCAGCGAAGCGGTTGATCGCGTTCCGCCAGGTCTGCTTGAAGAGCAGCAGAATGGCCGAGATCAGCGTTCCGGCGTGGCCGATACCAATCCACCACACAAAGTTAATGATGGCGAAGCCCCAGGCCACGGGTTGGGTAATAGCCCAGATGCCGACGCCTTTCAGGAACAACCACACCAGGGCCACCAACAGCATCGTGACGCCGGCGCCGGCCACGCCAAAAAAGCCAAACCAGCCCATGGGCGTGTGCGGCGTGAGTACGATACCCGTGATCTTATCGGTGACCGACCTGAAGGTCTGTCCCGGTCCAATGACCTTAAACTCGCCGGTTGCCGGATCGATGCCCGGGTCCTTAATGTTCACTTCGCTGGTCGCCATCGTGAGTTCAACCCTTTGCCGGCAGGTGCTCCACCGGCGTTTCTTCCAGTTGCGGATTCGGATTCAGTATTTCGGCCACATAAGTCGTCCTTGGGCGCGTATTGATGTCTGCGATTACCTGGTAGCTGCGCACGTTGGCTCGCAGTTTCCTGACCTGGCTGGTCTTGTCGTTCAGATCGCCAAAGACAATCGCGTGAGCCGGGCAGGCTTGCTGGCAGGCAGTGATAATCTCGCCGTCGCGGACGCGGCGGTTGTCAATGTCGGCCTGGATCTTGGCTTCCTGGATGCGCTGGATGCAGTAGGTGCACTTCTCCATCACGCCGCGCGAGCGCACCGTCACGTCGGGGTTGCGCATCAGCTTCAGGCTGGGCGTGTCATAGTCCGAGTAGAGCAGGAAGTTGAAGCGCCGCACCTTGTACGGGCAGTTGTTCGAGCAATAGCGCGTCCCCACGCAGCGGTTGTAGACCTGCACATTCAAGCCGTCGGGCGAGTGCACGGTCGCGCCCACCGGACAAACGATCTCGCAG
>JAKABE010000232.1 GCA_021801945.1 Acidobacteriota bacterium | reverse complement strand
TGCCAAGCGCCTGATCTTGGAGGCCAAGGGTCCGGGCGTATGCCTGCTCGACTACAACAATGACGGTTGGCTCGACATCTTTCTTGTTAACGGCTCGACCTATGACGCGCTGGACGGAAAAACCAAACCGCCCGAGGCCGCGCTCTTCCGCAATAACCGCGACGGCACCTTCACCAACGTTGCCAAATTCGCCGGCGTGACGAACGACCGGTGGGGCTTTGGCTGTGCGGTCGGTGACTACAATAACGATGGCTGGCCCGACATTTACGTAACCAATTACGGCAAAAACCGCCTATATCGCAACAATCATGATGGCACCTTCACCGACGTTGCCGAGCAGGCCGGCGTAGCCCTGGACAGAGGGACAGGCACGCCGTTTTGGTCTACCGGCGCCACCTTCGGCGATTACGATGGCGATGGCAATCTGGATCTATTTGTCGGCGGCTATATCCATATGGACCTCAAGAATCCTCCGCTCTCCGGTTCCAAGGCCATGGGCTATGCCTTCTGCCAGTATCGCGGAGTGAACGTGATGTGCGGACCGCGCGGCCTGGAGGGAGAACAGGACCATCTGTTCCACAATAACGGCAATGGGACCTTTACCGACGTAAGCAAAAAACTGGGCGTCAACGACCCCAACCGATATTACGCTCTTGGCACTCTGTTCGCCGACGTGAACAACGACGGCAAGCCTGACCTGATGGTGGCCGACGATTCCACGCCGAACTATCTTTACATCAACAAGGGCAATGGAACCTTCGAAGACGACAGTTATATGAGCGGATACGCGCTCAACGGGAGTGGACGCGAAATTGCCAATATGGGCATCGCTGCCGGAGATTATCTGAATAATGGCTGTCTCGATATCGTTAACACTGACTTTGCCGACGACTATAACGTCTTGTTCCAAAACGACTGTCACGGGAATTTCACCGATGTGAGCTATCAGGCCGGCATTGCCCAGTCTTCTATTCCCTTTGTTAGCTTCGGCGATGGCTTTCTTGACTACGACAACGACGGCTGGAAGGATCTGCTGATCATCAACGGCCATGTCTATCCCCAGGTCGACCAGCATCCGGAGTGGGGTGAGAGCTATGCCGAACGCCCGCTACTCTATCACAACCTAAAGAATGGAAAATTCGCCCTCGTTCCCGCCGTAGAGGGGACCGGCCTGGCCGTCGTCAGCGTGGGTCGCGGCGCGGCCTTCGGCGACTTGTTCAACGACGGCAAGATTGACGTTGTCATCAATAACATGGACGGCGTCCCGGTGTTGCTTCGCAATGTCAATCCAGATCACCACAATTGGGTGGAGATGAGGCTGATCGGTGGGCCCAAGAGCCCACGCGACGCAGTGGGTGCAACGGTCTACCTCAACGCCGACGGCCTGCGCCAGCGCGAAGATGTGCTTAGCGGCGGCAGCTATCTCTCGTCCAACGATATGCGGCCGCACTTTGGTCTCGGCAACGCAACTGATCCTGGCACGGCGGAGATTCACTGGCCTGACGGCAAGGTGGAGAAGGTCAAGCTTCCCGCAGTGGATCGCATCTACACCATCACCGAAGGCAAAGGCATCACGGGCGCGCTTTGCGATGGCAAGCCGTGCGATGGGAATGCGTCCGCAGCAAAGGCGGAGCCTGTTTCCCGGTAACAGACCCGCCAGCCTTTCGAGGCGCTGGCCCAGGTTATCGAATGCTTGACTGTTGATCTCTCGTTATGAGAGGTATTGAGCCTCAAACCTCGCACGCCGCGCTGCGAGGGATTTTTGATTACTGCGCAAAGTCCGCGGGCTGGTTTGAATTCATGTCTCATCCATCGCACGGTGATGTGGGGCCGCTCGGACGGTTTTGGTTTCAGTTGCCGCATAAACCAAAAATTCCGTGCTTTTGCAGGACAAATTCGAGGGTCTTCCGAGTGCATCGATGGACAGTGGGATGGGGTTCGGCCCGGTGTCCCACCGTAGATCGTTGCCACTGGATGAACACCTGCGGTGAATTTTAGCGCCGGAGATGAAGTTTGGTCACTGCATTGATCTCTGGGTGGTTCGTGTGTCCCTATCCCGGCTGGTGTCCTATCCCTTCTCCCATTTGACGCTGGTCCCGCGTCTTACTAGACTTGCAGGCAGGGTTTGTCGATGATCTTACGGTCTGAGCGCGCGTCCTTCATTCTTGCAGCAGTTCTCATGTGCCTGCCGGCCGCATTGGCGCCCCTCCCGGTTCGAGCCCAATCTTCTTCGAGCAGTTCGTCTCAAAACCGGGGCGCGTCTTCCCAACCGCCTCCAACCGTGTACGTCCAGGAGTCGACGCCTTCGCTGATCGATCCCGCCGGTCCAACCATCTCGCTGATCAGTTCGGAGCCTTTGTTCATCGTAACGTCAGCATTGAATGCTTGCGGTTACGACGAGGGCTTGAACCAGAGCGAACCGGTGCGCAAGCAGGTGCGTGCGGAGATCAACCAGGCGCTGGCCAAGAGCGCAGATGCGCGTAACAAGCGGGATGCGCTTTGCCTCTACGTTGCCCAACACCGTCTGACCGGCACGGAACTCGACATTTCGCAGTACATCTCGCTGGCATTCTACCTTTCGCCTCCGCCGTACATGGAATTGACTGCGAAAAAGAACGACATGCCGCGCGACGCAAATCAGGTTGCGGACATTCTGCCCTTGCTCAAGGCCTTTTCCACGGCTGTCGATCTGCCCGGCATTTGGCTCACAGTGCACGACATCTACGACCAAATCGCTCAGCAACTGCACGATCCACTCACGAAGATGATCGTCTCTACCGATCTTTACCTGAAGATGCCGGCAGCAACGTCCATGCAACGGCGCTTCATCGTGGTGGTCGAGCCCATGCTTTCACCGAGCCTGGTGAATGCCCGCATTTACGGTAGCGATTATGTCGTAGTGGTATCGCCGGCGAACGGCCAGATTCCCATGACTGACGTGCGCCACACGTACCTGCACTATGTGATCGATCCCTTGCTTTTGTCGCCGACTAACGACATCAAAGAGATTGATCCTGTTCTCAGCGTGATTCAGGATGCACCCCTTGCGGATCGCTATCGCACCAGTTCCGTGGCGCTTACCATCGAGTGCCTCATCAAGGCGATTGAGGCGCGCACCATGGACACCGGCGTCCCAGTGTATAAGATTCCGCCTGGCGTAAATCGTTCGCAGTTGCCGCGCTATGAGCATCAACTGCACATCTATGAAGAGAAGGTGAGGGCGGTGCGTAAAGCCGCTGTGGCTCATGACATGGCCCAGGGATTCGTGCTTACGCAATACTTCTATGACCAATTGATGCGATTCGAGAAGGGTCCTGCCAGTCTCAGCGCCACGATCGGCGAAATGGTGTTCAGCATGGATGTGGACCAGCAAATACACCGCGCCAAGCAAATCCAGTTCGACACGCAAGCCGGCCAGGACGTGCTGCAGCGCAGCCAACCGCGCAAGCTGACGGGATTGGATCTGGCGGAGGCGCGCCTTGCAGAAGATGATTTGGCCGATGCTCGCTCCATGGCGGAAAAAGTGTTGGCGGACCACGCCAACACGCCGGCAGCGATCGCCCAGCGCGCTCGCGCCGACTTTATTCTGGCCAGGGTGGCGCTTTTGAGTGGCAACCCGCAAGAGGCTGAATTGGACTTCTCGGAGACGCTGGCCATCAGTAAGGACAACCGGCAGCTGGCCTGGTCGCATATCTACCTGGGCCGGTTGTTGGACCTGGAATGCAATCGTCCCGCAGCCTTGGCCGAGTATAAGGAAGCCATGGCCGTGCGCGATTGGCGCCAAGACACCCGCCTGGCCGCTGAACGGGGCCTGAAGCAGGCGTTTGCTGTCCCAGGGCACGGTTGTGCGGAGGACGCCACGGATGGCTCACCGGGCCCCACCCCGGTTACGCCGGCGCCGCAAGCTTCCGGCCAGGGCCATCGGGGGGTGCCGCAATAGCCCTCAACAAGCTCCTGCTTGAGGGATAAAGTCGAGCTCTCTCTGGAAGCCAGACGCTTATCCGAATGCCCTGCGGGCCGTCTATCCTCAAGGGCTTCAGGAAGGCTGGAGCCGGATAAAGTGCGCGTGGATCCAGCATTTGTGGAACTCGAAGCCTCGCTTGGGCATGAATTTGCTCGCCCCGACCTGCTCGTGTGCGCGCTCACCCATCGATCGCTGGCTAATCAACTGGCACATGAGCATCTGGGGGAGGCCGTCGCCGAAGACAATGAGCGCTTGGAATTCCTGGGAGATGCCGTACTGAATCTGGTTGTTGCGGAGGTCCTGTTCGAAACTCACCCGGAGTGGCAGGAGGGCGAGTTGACTCGAGTCCGTGCCCAGCTGGTGAGCCGCCAGCATTTGGCACGGGTGGCCGTGGCTGTGAATCTGGGCAAACACCTGCGCCTGAGCCGTGGCGAGGATCAAACCGGGCTGCGGCGCAGAGGCACCGTACTTTCAAACGCGATGGAAGCGGTCATGGGGGCGTTGTATCTCGACTCCGGTCTGGAGCCTGTCAGGGCTTTTGTCCGCCGCCAGGTCATGGGCGAGGCCGCGGAACAGCTTGCCCGCGAATTGTGCTCTGGCGCCGCACTAGGCAACTATAAATCGGCACTCCAGGAACACTTGCAGGCATCGCGGGTAGGGATGCCGGTTTATCGCCTAAAGCGCGAAAGCGGTCCGGATCACAGCAAGCGTTTCTTGGTCGAGGTTCTCCTCAAGAACGAGTCCGGCGAACCCGGCCGGGCATTAGCCCTCGGCATGGGGCGAACCAAGAAGGATGCGGAGCAAGACGCAGCCCGGCGTGCGCTAATCCAGCTCACGTCTGGGCCCACTGGCCCGGATCCAGCGGAGGTGCTTCCGCCAGGTGCACAAGAAGGGAAACCGACACCGCCATGAGCGCTCTTGTTCAGGGCCAGGGTCCTGCCGAACACGGCTCTTCGCCGGTGCGCTTTCGTTTGCCGGTCGTGGCGGAAGTTCTGGTGTCATTCTTGCGGTCCGTGGTCGCCGCGCTGTTTGTGATCACCTTCGTGACGCAGCCGTTCCTCATCCCCTCGGGAAGCATGGAGCGCACGCTACTCACAGGAGATTTTCTGCTCTTCAACAAGCAGGCGTACGCACCGTCTGATCGCATTGGCCGATGGCTCATGCCCTATCGGGAGGTCCGGCGCGGCGCCATTATTGTCTTCCATCACCCTCGCCCGTCTTTGCTTGTCAAGCGCGTGATCGGAATTCCCGGCGACCGCCTGCGCATCGTGAACGGCCAGGTGATCGTCAACGGCACTGCGCTCAGGCAACCCTATGCGATCTTCGAACCCGTTCCGGCCGATCCGTTCCATAACAACTTTCCCCCGCCTGTCTATACGGATCCGCAGGTGGACCCCGCATGGTGGCGCGAGATGCAGAGCCTCACCAGGCACGGGGAGTTGCTGGTCCCCAAGGGTGAATACTTCGTGCTGGGCGACAATCGCAATCACAGCGATGATTCCCGTTTCTGGGGATTTGTTCCCCGGCAGGCCATCGTTGCCAAGCCCCTATTCATCTACTTCTCGCTGCGTCGGCCCTCAAGCGATGATCTGCGGAGGGCCGCGGATGATAGACTCGGACACGGCAAGGGACTTTCGGCTAGGCTTACCGGCTTCGCGCGCTGGAGCCGTATTTTTCACGTGGTTCACTGATCGGCCTGGAATCGAGCCCGGGAACCTTCCAGCACTCCTGCAATGAGCGACAGGATGACAAAGAAAACAGTGTTGCCTTCCAAATCGGCGTGTGTAGCCCAACCGACGCCGCTTTCCTGCCCCGCTCAGCAAGATGTGGAAGAGACTTCCTACGAGGCGTTGGCCAGC
>JAKABE010000231.1 GCA_021801945.1 Acidobacteriota bacterium | reverse complement strand
CGTTTGCATTGAGAAGCAGGGGATTGTTGAGGGAACATCCGGCGACGGAATGGAGTTGGCTTCACCGCCTGTGAGTGGCTGATTCCAAGTGCACGGAAATGCAAACGGCGCACGGGAAAAAGCCCGCTTTCCGAAGTGATCCCGACGCGTGCTTTTCTTGGCGGAGTAGCGTTTCCCGGCCTCAAAATGAAGCATTTCCGAGGGAATGCTATCCCTTGAGTTCCGCTTCCCCGGCCGACTGTTGCACCGCAGGCCCCTTCCACTCGGAGAAGAAGCGGAAATACAGGTAGATATTGGCGAACATGGCGCCAGCATAGATCAAGAACGGGAGCGCAATTTCCGCTGTTTCAAAGAGCCAGCCGGACAGGACGATTCCCAGTGAACCGGCGCCTAACCTGGCTACCTGATTTGCGGCCAGGGCACGGCCGCGTTCGTGGCGCTCGACCATGTCTACCAAGGCTGCCTGCTGGACCGGCATCGCCATGATGCGCAGCGAGGGCGTCAGGAGGTAAATCCCCAGCGACAGCGGAAGCCAGCGCACCAGCGGCAGAATCACCAGGAGCACCGCGCCGACTCCCCGCGTCCATGCCACTGCGCGCACGAATCCCAGCCACCGTTCCAGGACGGGCGCCGCAAAGATCGTGAGCGACGCCATGAGCCCGGCGACAAAGCCATAAATGGCCATTTGGGATTTCGGCAACGAGTACACAAGCACGAAAAACGGGATCAGGAACGGAACTACGAGTCCGCCCGATAGTCCGTTGAGCAGGGCTGTCAGCGAGAACTTCCCAATGACAAGCTTACTGGGGAGTTCGCGCAGCTTGCCTTTGGCCGCAGGCACTCCCAACCCAATCACCGAAGGGAGGCCAACCAGGGAGACCACGGTCGCCACCAGAAAGGCGTCGCGCACGTCAAAGACGCGCGCCAGCAGCACACCCAGCGCGCCAAAGACTCCGCTGAGGAAGGTGAACATGGAAAAGTAGAACGTGCGCTGAGCCGGAGCGACCAGATCGGCGATCACGGCGCTTTGCACGGGCGCTGACGCCCCACCTACGCCGCCGCCGGGAGTGGCCCCAGTGGCAGAAAGGCCGCCTACGGCCGCAGCGACCACCAGAAAGCCGAGGTGGTGGGAGAGAAAGACAAGTAGGGCGCTCATGGGCAACAAGGCGCCAGAAAGAAACAGGGCTCGTTTGCGGCCCCAAATGTCGCCCAGAAACCCCAGGAGAAGACCCAGGCCCGCCGTCCCCGCAGCTCCGGCGACGTAAATCAGGCCGAGTGTGAAAGGCCCATATTGGAGGCGCTGGAGAACCAAGTAAGGAAAGGCGATGATGATGAGGCCGGCGGCGATGCTTCGCGATGCGCGGAAGAGAGACAAAAGAATGAGATCTTTCCGGTTCATTGCGGCCTTCCCAGCCGCCGCGGCGTGAGCGGCCCGCTCAGACGCCTAGAGTCGGCTCGTGCTCCTGGAGCGGTATTCATCAAACCGAAGCAGTCTCGCATAAAAAGATGGAACGTAGAGTCAGGGGTTCTGATAGCAAGCGAACAGGAATTTGCGGGTTACCGATTCCACTGGGTCCGAGCCTGACAATGGCTAAAAATGAAGCCCTACCATTCTCAGATGCGCTCTCTCCGGCGGCGGACCGTTGCTGATGTGCGTGCCGGGCAAGAGGCGGTCCAAAACGCCTGCGGTTCGGAATCGTTCCAGAGGTGTGGAAAGGCAACGCACCGGCAGATCGAGGTTCTGGCGCCATCCTCGGCCCTTATAAATGACCATGTTGCGCATGAGCTGACCTCTGGGGAGAAATGGCGCCTGGCTATTGAGCAGTGTACCAATCTGACGGCAGGATCTAGGGGCGATGGCCAAGGAGTGGACATGCCGGGCCGCGGGTCGTGTCGGGCCGGTCCTTGATTCTTGGACGCCGGTGGGCCGGCCGTCCAAAAAGGAGGATGGAGGCATGGTTGACTTCCTGAAGCACTAGCCGGGGGTCTGGCAGGCTTTTGTCAGCAATGCCAGCGGTTGGCCGCGCTCGCGGCGTGTTTTCACTACGCTCGGGAAAGATGACCAGGCGGCACAGAAGCGAAGTTGCGCAGAGGGCATTTTGACAAGCGCATTGTAGGAGAGCGCCCCTCGCCGCACCGGTTCTTCCTCGTTATCACAGGATCAGGAACCTGGGATGAGGTCCGTTTGCTGCTGTCTTACTCGTAACGGAGCGCCTCGATCGGGTCCAGATTGGCGGCCTTCCAGGCGGGATAGATGCCGAAGATCAAGCCGATACCGCAAGAAACGACAAAGGCAACCACGACCCATAGCGCAGAGAGCGAGGCGGGCAGGCCGATGGGTAGCAGTGCAATCGACCAGGTTAGCAGCCCGCCCAATAACACGCCGATCACACCGCCCAGGGCACAGAGCGTAACCGCCTCAGTGGTGAACTGCGTGAGAATCGTCCGCTTGGTGGCGCCAATGGCTTTGCGGACGCCAATCTCGCGGGTGCGCTCGGTCACGCTCACCAGCATGATGTTCATAACGCCCACCCCGCCCACCATCAGTCCCACGCTGGAAACCGCGACCATGAAGATCACCAGGCCCTCGGTGAGCTGATTCCAGAGCCGGCTGATGGAATCCGGGCTGAATATATTGAAATCATCCGGCTGCTCGACGCGCACCTTTCGCCGGATGCGCAGCAGTTCGCGGACCTCTTCCTCGGCCAGCGCCTTATTCTTGGGCGAGTCGTACTTCACGCTTACCCACAGGTCCTTGTCCTCCGGATGCAGGTCGTGGAAGGTGTTGAAGGGGAAAAACACCTGGCTGTCGGCCCGGTTCTTGCCACTGCCAAAGGGCTGTTTTTGTTTGTCGAGCACGCCAATCACGGTATAAAGGCCGGTTTCGATGTTGACCTGCTTGCCGAGTGCATCTTGGCCGTCGAAGAGCTGCTGCCAGGTGTCATAGCCCAGGATGCAGACATGCGCGGCGCGGCGATCCTCTTCCTCGGTAAACATGCGGCCTTCCAGGAGGTTGAGGTTCATCACGTCCGCCACTTCGGCGGTAGCGCCGGTCAGGATGGTACCCCCGACCTTCCTGCCCCTGTACTTCACGTCCACTTCGCCCACCTGGTACTGCGCTGTGTGCTGCAAGCTGCCGTCGACGGCCACTACGTGAGGCAGGCTGCGCAGCGCCATGACGTCACCCATGGTCAGCCGCTTGCGCGCCAGCATGGCCGCGGTGGGGCGGACGCCGATCACCGGCATGTGGAAGACCCAAAGCACATTCGAGCCCAACGAACTCACCCATTCGTTCACCCGGTTGTTGAGCCCGTTGATGACCGACGAAATGGTGATGACCGTGGTGACGCCGATGACGATGCCCAGGATGGTCAGCCCGGAGCGCAGCTTATTGGTCTTGAGCGTATCAAGGGCCAACCGGACGGATTCGCGAGCTTGTCCTTGCGCCATGAAGATAGCTCCCAGCTTCTTTAGAGTTCCGCGCGGAGCGCCACCACGGGGTCTAGCCTGGCAGCCTTGCTGGCTGGATACACCCCGAAGAAAATGCCCACGGAGGTGGCCACAAACAGGCCCAGTAAAACGGCCCACAGCGGCACGGCGGTGGGGAAGCCCACAACCAGCGTGATCAGCTTGCCCACCATGATTCCGCCCAGCACCCCGAAGAGGCCGCCCACAAGCGCCATGGAGGCGCTTTCCATCAGGAATTGCAGCAAAACATCCCGTTGCTTGGCCCCCAACGCCTTGCGCACCCCGATCTCGCGGGTTCGTTCCGTTACCGTCACCAGCATGATGTTCATGATGACCACGCCGCCCACCACCAGCGAGATGGAAGCCAGCCCCACCACCACCCAGGCGAATAAGCCCAAAAACTGATGGGCAAGATTAAGAAAGGTGTCGTTGCTTTCGAGTTCGAAATCGTCGGCCTCGCCGGGCGCGTCGTGCCGGAGCGTCCTCATCACCACCCGCACCTCGTCCTTGGCCTGCTCCATCCCCTCGGCTCCGCCCGTGGCGCGGGCATAGATGTTCACTGAGTCGTTGGTGCCGTAGATCTGCTGATAGGTGGTGATGGGCACGGCCACCCAGTTGTCCTGCGACTGTCCCAGAACGGTTCCCTGGCGTTCGGCCACGCCGACAATGGTGTAGGGGATGCCGTCGGCGCGGATGACCTTGCCGATGGGATCGACCGGCCCCAGAAGGTTGGCGACGATGTCGTACCCCACGATGGCGATGTGAGTGGCGTGATTTTCGTCGACAGGCGTGAAGCCCCGTCCCTCCACGAGATTGATGTTGTTCAGCGCGAGCATGGTCCAGGTGAAACCGCGCACCTGGGTGTTGTCGCTAGAGTGTCCGCCGTAAACCACGTTGGTGGTCCTGTCCAGCTCCGCGCCTACCGCCGTGCAATCCGCGCAGCCGGCGCGCACCGCCTGATAATCCTCGATATGGATGATCTTGCGCTTCTGGAATCTGAAGTAGTCTTCCGGGGTCAGGATCACGCTGGGCATGCGCGTGACCTCAAACACGTCCGCTCCGTAGCCGGAAAGCTTGGTGCTGATGTACCGCTTGGCGCCCTGCACCAGAGTGATGACCATGATGACCGAAGCCACGCCCATGACCACACCGATGAGCGTAAGAATGGTGCGCATCTTATTCGCCCAAAGCGACTGCAGCGCGAGTTTGAAGGCTTCGACGAAGGGCATGATTCTGCCTTCTATGATACGCACCAGCCCGGCGCATGGTTGCAGCCGCGTTTATCGCCCCGAACTGCCGAACCCTTTGCCGGCGCGCGCCGAGACTTCCAAGGTCTCTCCTTCCTCAACGAGGCCGGTAAGAACAGGTACGGGAACCATCTGCGCGATCTTTTCACCGGCCTTCAACTCCACGGCTGCGTCGCCGAGGTTGGTCATCAGCACCAGAATTTCGCCGCGGTAGCCGGCATCGATCACCCCTCCGGTGGAGGCGATTCCGCGCGCTGCCATCGACGACCGATCGCGCACCAGCAAGCCGAGCGGCGCGCCAGTCTCGGGGTGCCGGGCTTCGACGGCAATACCGGTCCGCACCTTCGCCGTAGACCGCGGTTCGAGCACAACGGCCGCGAGCGCAAACAGATCATAGCCCAGGTCCTCGCCGGGATGAGCCACCTCCGGAAGCCGTGCTCCCGCTTCCAACCGCTTCACGAGCAACATGCATCGATGGTAAAAGAGACGATGCCGCCGCGCACAGAGAATCCGCGATACGGCCCATCGGGGCAGCCGTTCGGCCAGCCCAATTGACCGGGAGAAACCTTCGGTTTCATGGAGCAGCGGTCACAAAGCTGGGGTCGTTCAGGATGAACAACATGCCCGCCGAACCGGAATCAGGGACGGTAGCGCGCCCTTTGCGAATGTTGCAACGGGTAAACCGGTGGTGTTGGTCCTTGAGAATGGTCGGCCACTGACAATCGATTGGGCAAAGAAGCATGTCCCCGCGATTCTTGAGGCACGGTATCCCGGTGAACTCGGAGGCAAGACCATTGCGGAGACGCTGTTCGGAGAAAACGATCCGGGAGGTCATCTTTCCATCAGCATTCCTCAAACTGTGGGCCAACTGCCCGACGATTACGATACCGACCCTTCGCGGGTAGATAAATATATCGAAGTTGGGTAGCTGCCTTAATACAGTAGGCTCAAGATGTTGAGATTTTCGAGTCAAGACCCGGTTTGTGGCCTGACTATGCAGCCACTTGGCAACAGTTTCGCGCTTGGTTTGCTGACGCAATGTCCTGCGTTCCCTATCTGGAACATCTGGGTTGGCCGTCGGGGTTTCGCTGTCCAGGGTGCGCTGGCGAGAAAGGCTGTCGCCT